>CAYZDM010000405.1:0-3629 GCA_964476875.1 uncultured Sandaracinaceae bacterium
GGCGTTCCAACCTGCGGATGCCCAGGCGGCTTCACCTGCGAAGAGGTGCTCGAGACCGGTGGCGACGGACTCCGCGGAAGCTATTGCGTCCGGAACGAAGTCGAACCGAGCTGAACTGGCACGGCGCGGCGAAGAGCTCGTTGCGTCGCTCTTAGAGGATCGCGGTTTTCAAATCTGGGGCCGCAACGTCCGTGTCGGTCGGTTGGAGCTCGATGTGATCGCGAGGCGCGGCTCTCTCGTCGTCGTGTGCGAAGTGCGCTCACGCGCAAATGCACGTCCGGTGTTCCCAGCTGAAACCATCGGCGGCGCAAAGCTCGCCCGCATTCGGCGCGCCACCGCAATGTGGCTGCGCAGAGAACGCCTCGGCCAAGTCCAAGCCCGCATCGACGCCGCAGCCGTGGTCTTCAACACCCCAACCGGCACCCCCCAAATCGAATACTACGAAAACATCTCCTACCCCCTCCGCTAAAAGGGGACAGTCCCCTTTTTCAAAGGGTTAATTTCTTCCCGCGAACACGAGCACAATCGTTCCTGCGAAGCGGTTCTGCGGCGTCACGGCCACCGCTGGGGAATTCGGTGACAACGCCGGGCGCATCGAGAACGCGACTTCGCTACTCGTCGGCCTGGGGTGCTTCCGCCAACTTCTTCAGGCGGGCTAGTCCGTCCTCGTAGTCGGCACCCACCCAGCCGTCCATCATCCGGGCGAAGTAGCCGCCGAGCAGTCCCGAAGTATTTCCGACCAACCCCCACGTAACCAGCACGCCCTCGCCGCCCGGCTCGAATTCCCAATATGCGTTCGGCTGACCCATGTCGCCAAAGTCGAGCGCTGTTTCGATTCGCGTTGGACGCTCGCTGAGCGTAATCGTTTGCTTGCCGTCGCCCGACTCCTCGCTGGTCCACGTGACCGTCGCACCGACCCCGGATTCCGGCCCGGAGTAGCGGTTCATGATCGACGGGTCGCGCGCGATCCATGGCGACCAGGCGTCCCACTTCCGCAACGAGTTCACTTCGTCGAACACAGCTTCTGCAGGAGCGTTGATGCGAACCGAGCGCTCGACGGTGAAGTCTTTGGGTAGAAACGCCCCGATGCCGACGACCACGACGACGAGTGCAAGGAGGATTAAACCGGTGAGTTTCAACACACGCATGCGGCGAGACTACCCGATTGCCGGCTCCGAATTAACCCCTTCAAAAAGGGGACTGCCCCCCTTTTTCAATCGACGGTTTGGCGGATGCGTTCTAGGACGGCTCGGAGTTCGGTGATGTAGGCCGACTGGACTCCGGCGGATTCCATGCTGATCAGCGTCCGTTCGAGCTGCTCGATTTCCTCGGCGCGCTGGTCGCGGAGCGACTCCACCATCTCTGCGAACGAGTGATAGAGTTCCTGCAGCTCGTCGCCTTTTCGGATGCCGGTCGTGATCTCGAGTTTGCCGCCGGCCACGTGCGCGAAGAGGCGCCTCATTCGATACGCCGGCCCCACGACCTTGTGAGTGACCATGATGCCGGTGAGTCCCAGCGCCAGGGTCAGCAACAGAACGCCAGAAATGATCGCGTTGCGTATCTCCCTGTCTTCTTGCTGAGCGAACTGCTCGAGGTCGCTCGCGGTGTCGGCGTGGAGGTCGGGCTGAGCAGCGATGTGCGCCGTCAGCGCCTCGGTCTGCCCCCGCGAGAACCCGTATGCAACGTAGCCGAGACCGCCCGCGACCGAGATCGTCACGAGCAAGACCATACCCGTGTACTTCAGCTGGAAGCGCCGATCGATCAGGTAGTTTCGCATTCTGCGTTGTGTCTTGTCGCCCATCACGTATCTCTTCCTACGCCGATCGCTCTCCGCCGGTCAAAGGCTTCCTCTTGCTTCGGCCGCCGCCAGCACCGTCGACAAGCGACGAAGCGCACCAACGAAGGCGCCTTGAACCGCTTGATCGGCGGTCTCCGCGTTGTACCGCCCGGACGCGGTCGCGGCGCCTCGAAGCATTCCACGCATGTCGCGTCCCGGATATGACAGCACGATGATCGACACGACCGCCCTCACGCCCGCCCCCTTCGGTTCGAGCGTCACGATCGAACTCTCAAGGTAGTATCCGTGGAGCCTCCGCTGTGCGATCTCGCGCTTCGCATCCGCCGGCGTCAAATCATCCGGTGCGAGCTCGACACCGTTGAGCGCAAGCAATTTCTCGGAGAGGAAGACCCGGGCGTCGAACAGCATCTGCCGAGAAACGCGCTCTGCCTTGGCGCCCGGCATACCCACCGCAACGAGGTAGCGCGGCTCGCCGGGCCCCCGTTCTCGCTGACCGATCGCGCTCAATTCCGAAGCCGCCTCGACCGCAGTTCGCCGGACCGCTTTGTTTTTATCCCGTGTCGCCCGTTCTACGATCGGGAGCGACTCCTTGGCCCCCAAGCGACGCAACGACGAGATCGCCGAGACCCGGACGGCCGGGTGCTTGTCGCCGACGGCGCGCTCGAGTGCCGCGACCGACTTGCGTGTCGACTCTAGCTGCCCGAGAGACAGGGCAGCCTGAGCCCGAACGCGGAAAGCATTCGAATTCCTGAGGAGACGAAGCAAGTAGTCATGCCGAGCATCGGCCTGAGCCGTACTCGCGAACAGAAGCGCGATGGCGACCAGTATTCGCCATCCATGCCATCGGCCGATGTAACCCCTCAACAGCTCTGCCCTTCCCCTGCGATTTCAGTATCACAGCTAGCGGACCGCGACGGCAACCGAATCCGCGGTGGCGGCCACGTTGACTGCCCCGTGTCCGCGTCCCTATATTGCGGCGGTCCCAACGGCCGTCGGGGGATGATAGAGGTCGCATGGAGTCATTAGATTTAAATAACCCAACTGTGCTGGCGGCGATCGGGGCTGTCGCCGCGCTCCTCGTTCTTGGCATCATCATCGGGCTGGTCCGCGGCCGGAGGAAGCAACCCCTTCCGCAGCCGCCGCCGCCACCACCCGAGGCGCTCGCAGAAGAGCGCCCGAAAATCCACCTGGAAACGGAAGCGGAGCCGACGCAGCCGATCCGGCTCGAAGATTTGGTGCCGCCAACGGCAGATGGCCCGCCCACGCCCGACACACGGGTCACCCCGCCGCCGGCACCGCCGGCAGATCTCGGCGCGTTCCGAAGCGGCCTCAAGTCGACTCGTGGCAATCTGATTTCGCGACTCGCTGGCGTATTTCGACGCGACCGGGAGTTTGACCCGTCGATCCTCGCTGAAGTCGAGGAGGTACTGATCACGGCGGACGTGGGGGTCCACACCACTGAGCGGATTCTCGAAGCGCTACGAACTCAAATGGGGAGCGGCCAGCTTTCGTCCGCCGAAGATGCTTGGGATGCGATCCGGGAGGAGGCTGGGAGCATCCTCGCATCGAGCGGCCGTGGGCTCTCCATCGATCACACCCCGACCGTCATCCTGGTCGTCGGCGTCAACGGCGTCGGCAAGACCACCACGATAGGAAAGCTCGCGAGTCGCTACGACCGACAAGGCAAGACGCTCTTGTTGGGCGCCGGCGATACATTCCGTGCGGCGGCGGTCACTCAACTCGAGGTCTGGGGACGACGCGTCGGGTGCGAGGTCGTCAGGGGCAAGGACCGGGCGGACCCCGGCTCCGTCATCTTCGACGCCATCGAAAA
>CAYZDM010000406.1:0-3627 GCA_964476875.1 uncultured Sandaracinaceae bacterium
CTTCATGAGGAGCGCCGGCGTCGTTCTGAGGCGAGAACTCGGAGCGTTCTTCGTGTCACCCTTGGCGTATGTCGTGCTCACGTCGTGGCTCGTGTGGAACGGCGTGGTGTTCTGGGTTCTTACCGAGTTCTACTCGCGCAACGCCGTCTCTTCCGGCGCGTCGACCCCGTTGTCCGGGTTCTTCGGCGGAAGCGCGCTCTTCTTCATCCCACTTCTAGTTTTTGTCCCGGTCCTCACGATGCGGCTCATCGCGGGGGAGAAACAATCAGGGACGATTGAGGCCCTCCTGACGGCGCCTGTCTCCGAGGCGTCCGTGATCCTCGGCAAGTACGGCGCCTCGCTGGTGATCTGGGTGACCCTGTGGCTGCCCACGCTCGTCTACGCCTGGATAATGAGCCAGCACGGCAGCGTGGACTGGGGCGCGACGGCATCGAGCTACTTCGGAATATTCTGCCTCGGGGCCTACTTCATGGCCGTCGGCCTCTTGATGAGCACCCTCGCGCCGACTCAGATCATCGCCGCGGTGCTGTCCTTCGTGACGCTCGGGGTGTTGTTCACGGTAGGCATCGGCGAGTTTGTTCTCGATGGCGTCGTCCGGGATGTCTGCGCGTACCTGTCCATGTGGGGCCACATGCAAGCCTTCTCGAAGGGTGTGGTCGATACGCGGTACGTCGTGTTCGATCTCTCCATCGCCGTCCTGGCCGTAGGCCTGAGTATCGGAGCCTTGAAAGCGCGGAGGGTCGGGTGAGCGCGCAACCTCGTACACGACTGAACTTCGTGCTCACGGTGGTACTGGGGCTCGTCGTAGTCGTGTTGGCGAACTATCTCTCAGCCCGCCACTACAAACGATGGGACTGGACCACGCACGGTTTGTTCACCCTGTCGGACCGAAGCAAGCAGGCGTTGAGGGAACTCGACCAAGACGTCGAGGTCTTCGTCTTTCTAGGCCCCGGCGAGCAGGACTTCGCGGACGTGGAGACCTTGCTCGAAGAATACAAAGCGATCACCGACAAGATCTCGGTCGAGTGGGTGGACCCAGACCGGGACGGCGCACGCTACCAGGTCCTCGCAGACCAGTTCGGTATCGACAGCTGGCTGGCCGGCGAAGTCACGCTCTCCCAGGTGCCCGTGGTCGTGACGAGCGGCGAGCGAAAATGGAAGATCGAGCGCCATCAATTGATCGTCGAAGACTTCGATACCTTCGACGACGCCGATGGTCACAAGCTCGATCTGCAGTCCGAGCGGGCACTGACCGGCGCGATCCTCGAGGTCACCACCGGTGAGCCGACGAAGGTTTGCGTGAGCGCTGGGCATGGGGAGTGGGAGGTCGGCGCGTACGGCGACCGCAGCCTCGACCCCGTGGTGCGCGAGCTCGAGTGGGAGAAGATCGACGTCGAGCCCTTCGAGGTGCGCGCAGATGACGTTCCTGAGTCCTGCAACGCGCTGTTTGTGGTGAGCCCCCAGCGCCCGTTCTCGCCGGACGAGGTCGCCATCGTGGACCGCTTCATCGCCTCGGGTGGCAACGTGCTCCTTGCGTTTGACCCGGTCCTGAAGAAGGAAGCGCTGACGCCAACCGGATTCGAGGCGTCACTCGAGAAGCGAGGCATCGTCGTAGGACGGGACCTCGTCATCGAAAACGACACAGCGCAACAGTTGCCAGGCAACCCTGGGGACCTATTCCTCGTCACCAACGTGGGGAACCATCGCGTCGTCGACACAATCCGAAAGCGCGGTGGGGGCATCCTACTGGCGGTAGCCCGGTCGGTCGATGCCGGCGATGGGAGCGACACCGAGGTGCTGTTTCGGACCAGCCTGAGCGGTGTCGCTGAAACCGATCTGGCGCGCGCGATCGATCCAAACGCAGGCGGAGGAGAGCCGACTCCGCCAAGCGCGGTGCCACTCGCTGTCGCCTGGGAGTATGTGCCGCCGCTCGGCGATGATCTCAAGCCAGTCAAAAGCGACGGTCCGACGCCGGGTAGGTTGCTGGTTATCGGAGACACCGACTGGATGGCGACCGAATTGCTCGACAATGCTCAGCTATCGAACATCGACTTCCTCTCCTCGACCGCCGGATGGCTCATTCAGCGAGAAGCCCTGATCAACATCGCCCCGCGCAAGACCAACGCGCGGGCCGTCATCATGAGCGACGCCGATCTACAGAACCTACTGTTCCGGGTGGTGGTGCTCTTGCCACTCGCGGCGCTCATTGCGGGCTTCGGCGTGTGGTGGTCGAGGCGCTCATGAGCGCGCGAACGCCCATCATCCTGTTCGTCGTGGCAGCTGTGCTGCTGGCCTACGTCCTGGCCTTCGAGCGAGACGGGCCAGGGCGCGCGGAGATTGATGCTCGGTCGGGATTACTATTGGAGGCCGTCATCAGGGAGCGGATCACGCGGATCCGAATCGCGTCGGGCGATCGCCGGGTGGAGCTCGCCCGTGAAGGAGAGGGTTTCGACGAAACCTGGACGCTCGAAGAGCCGACACAGGCGTCCGCGGACCCCGAGGCTATCGAGGACTACCTCCGCAACTGGGAATTCGCGATTCCGGTCCGCACGCTACAGAGCCCGACGCCGGAAGATTCGACGAGGTTCGGGATGAACACGCCCAAGGCCGAGGTCACATTCCAGATGGGCCGCGCGAGCGTGCGTGTTTCGCTTGGATCGGGGTCGCCCGTCGATGGTGGCGGCTACGTACGTATCGACGACCGCAAGTCGATCGCGGTGGTCAGCGACGACGTCGTGGCACTCTTCGACAGAGCTGCACACGACTTCGAGATCGAAGGCGATGCCGGATCACCAGACCTGTCGCAGCTCGCCGACACCGTAGAAGAGCAACAAGACGCCGCCGTTGCGGCGCCGTGACTACTGCGCTTCGGCTTTGGCGAGCGTGTCGTGGGACGCGTACTCGACCAAACCGTTGCTGGTGTTGAAGCCACCCGATGAGGCCAGTCTGAAGTGTCCCTTCACGCGAACTCTGTTGCCGACCTTGAGATCTTTGGGGACGACAACGGCCCCGGCAATCGTGGTCGTCTTGCGTCCACGGCGCGCGCGCGCGAGCTGCTCTTGGTTGTCGGCGTAACCTACGACGATCAACTGCTCCGCTCGGTCGGTCTGGTCCGCGGTGTCCGCGATGAACATATGGGGCGCCGCGACCTTCGGACACTCTTCCTTCTTCCGCTTCTTGCAAACGGGAGGCTCGTAGATGTCCATGATGTATCCGGTCACCGAAAGGTCGGTGTCGAGCATCTTCCCCGGCCGCAGACGTAGACCGTACACGCTGTACGACTCATCTTCGTAGGTCGTAGGAAATGGTGGCGGCGGAAGGGTCGGAACCTCCGGAAGGTTCGGGATGATCTCCGGTAGTTGTTCGGCCTCGGCCTCGGGTTCCGAAGCGGACGTAATCTGTTCACAACCGGCGCTCAACAGCACCCCAGCCAACATCAGGCCAATTAAAGCGAGTCTTTTTTTACGAGCCGGGGTCATTCTATTCTCCTCTGCCTCTATCTTGGCGACGACGTTTATATTGGCTTAATAACTGTTGATGCTGCCGGCGCGGCAGATACCAGTTCAACCATAAAATCAGGGCTGCCAGTCCATACGAACTCCATACGTACACGGCATAGCCACCCAT
>CAYZDM010000407.1:0-3623 GCA_964476875.1 uncultured Sandaracinaceae bacterium
GATCGCGATCCCGTGGCAGGCGTTCAGTCTCGACGGCAAGCAGACGGTTCTTCCCGCTATCGGGGACGAATGGCGGGCCAATTTCTACGCAATGGACCTGCTCGAAGATCACCAACAGGCGGCGGCGTGGTCACATTTGGGCATTGGCGATTTCCATGTACCGCGTCGATTCGGTATCCTAGCGTTCGAGGGGCCACCCGAAGAGATGGTGGGGACGAACGAGCCATTGGAGATCAGCGAGGACCGTGTGCCAAATTCGATTGGGCGCCGTCCTGCGCTGGACCGGGATATGAAGGACACGATGATTAGGAAGAGAGTGATCAATCGCCGACACCCGGGTGAGCCCGCGCCCACACCGACCAGTGCGCAGAAGGTCGAATCCACCGAGTCTCCCCGCTAGCTGATGCTCCGCACACGCCTCATCGCTGGTCGTACTTCGGGCTTGATCCTGAGCGCCGTCTTCGCCTCGATCGTGACCCTTGCAAGTCAGGTCGAAGTCGTCCTCGAGCCGTTGCGGGTCGACCCGGCGCGGCCAGCGGCAGTCACCCTGCGCATTCCCAGCAACTACTTGCCGAGAGAGCTGGCCCGAACGCGTCGTGGGCTCCCGCAACCGCTGGTCGTCGCACGCGGCGAGGTGGTGAGCGACCCGACGAGCCAGCGCCTCGTGCGAGCGTTTGAACGGGAGCGGCGCCCTCCAGACCAGGAGACATTGCTCGGCATCTGGATCAGCTACTTCCTAGTCGCCTACATCTTCCTCGCGTACCTACGGCTCTTCACCGGAGGTCGGGGCGCCTTGTTGCGTACCGAGGCGGGGTTGCTCGTGCTCGTAGGAACTACGTGCCTGGCTGCCAAGCTTCTGCTTCTCTTCACCGGCATCTCGCCGTTCCTACTGCCACTGGCCACAGTGCCATTGTGGGCGGCCCTCTATTTTGATCGAGCTACGGCCACCGCTTCGGGGCTGGTCATCTCAATCGTGTGCGCGTCCTTCTTGCATTTCTCGATGCCAGTGGTCGTCGCGTACCTGGCAACCTCGATCGGCGTGGTGATCTTCTTTCACGACCGCAAGCACCCAACACACATGCTCGTTGCCGGCACAGCTGCAGGCCTCTTCGCCGCTCTGGCGCTGATTGTCGTCGCGATGTCGGTCGGCACCGGGATCGACGTCATTGGTGATGTCGCGCGCCTCAACCAGTCAATTCTTCTGTCGACCATCGCGGGCGGGATGCTCTCCGGTGTCGCTGGCGTGCTGTTGCAGCGGCTGGCGACTGCTGCCCTAGGCGTCGTCACTAGGGGCCGATTGCAAGAACTCACCGACGTCGACCATCCGCTCCTTCGCAAGATGGCGCGAGACGCGCCCGGTTCGTGGCAGCACGCGCGCGCGATGGCGAATCTGGCAGAGGGGGCTGCGGCGGCAATCGGGGCAGACGCTCTGCTGACCCGCGTTGGGGCCTACTACCACGACCTCGGCAAGACGATTCAGCCGAAGTACTTCGTGGAGAACCTATCGCCGGGAGAACCAACTCCGCACGCTGACCTCGAGCCCGACGTGAGCGCGGATGCGATAATGGCGCACGTGGTCGAAGGCGCGAGGATTCTTCGAGAGGGTGGCGTCCCCGAACCGGTCGTCGAGTTTGCGTACACGCATCACGGCACGAGCGTGATCGAATACTTCTGGCACAAGTGTCTCGAGAACGGGAACCCGAAGGGGCTCTCCGATGCCGCATTCCGCTACCCAGGGATGCGCCCGCGTACGAAAGAAACGGCCATCCTGATGCTGATCGACGCCATCGAAGCCGCCGCGCGCACGGTGGACGAACCTTCCCGTGAGAAGTTCGAGGCGATCGTGCAGCGTGTGACGAACGTGAAGCTCCGCCAGGGCCAGCTCGATGTGTGCGGCCTGACCATGGAGGACATTCGGGTGCTTCAGAGCACCCTGACCGATACGCTTTGCAACGCCTACCACAACCGCATCAAGTACCCCTGGCAGGAGAAGAACGACGAAGGTGACGCGCCGCTTCCCATTCCCGGCGTGGCTACCGAACGGGATGTGGCGCTCGAGCGAAGCCGTGAGTCGACCTGAATCGGCGGCGCTCGTCGGCTGCTTGTGCCTGCTCATGAGCTGCGACCAGTTGGGTAACCCGCCCCAGTTCGCGACCGCGCCGACCAAGTGGGACGACGCGCATGGCCGTCTCGTCACGACGACACGGTCGTTTCGCAACGAGAAGACGATTCAGCGTCTCGTGGCAGAGGGCCTGGGCGATCTCGACCACATGGACCCCTCGATCGGTCCTTCGCAGACGCTCACCATCGTCTCGGTCGTGGCCCACCGCCTCGACAGGAAGCGCGGCCCGCGGATGCAGCTCGTCACCACCTTCAAGCTTCCGGAGGGAGCCCCGATCGTGCGAAAGTGGTCCGTTCCGCTCTCATCTCGACCTTGGAATGCTGCGTTTGCGTTGCCCGAGCCACCGACCGGCGCGGTTACGTCCGTGGCGCCATGAGCCCAGATCGGGTCTCTCGCACATCAGGGAACTCCTCGAGCGACCTTCCCTCTTCGCGAAACACATCGATCGATTCGAGGAAGCCGTGCGCGAGATCTGGGTCGAACTGACTTCCGCCGCAGCGATCAATCTCGGAAATGGCGATGTCATGCGCGAGTGCTTTTCGGTACGCGCGATCGCTGGTCATCGCGTCATAGGTGTCGGCCACGGCGATGATTCGCGCGATTAGCGGAACGTCGTTGCCCTGGAGTCCAAGTGGGTACCCGAGACCGTCCCAGCGCTCGTGGTGCAGATGCACGCCAGGGATGAGGGGGTGGAGGAACTCGATCGGTTGCAAGATGTCGCGACCGTGATCGGGGTGCTGCTTGAAAATCTCGTATTCGTCTTGGGTCAGCTTCCCGGGCTTGTTGAGGTTCATGACGCAACCGATCTTGCCGATGTCGTGCATCAGCGCGGACTGCCGAACGATTTCGATATCTGCGTCACTCAGTCCGAGCTTGATGGCGAGAATCTGTGCGTAGGCTGCGACCCGGGCAGAGTGCCCCGCGGTGTAGCGGTCCATCTTGTCGATGGCGCTCGCAAGCCCGCGGATGGTTTGTTTGAAAGTCGCTTGGAGGTCCTCGTAGAGCCGAGCGTTTTCGATAGCCGCGGATGCGCGGTCCGCGGTGGCGTGTAGAAGCTTTCGCTGCCCTTCATCGAAGCGCTTGCCTTGCGTGTAGCTCGGCGCACATAGAAATCCGATGGTGTCCCCACGGGCGGTCAGTCGGGCGACGGCCAGGGATCGGGGCGAAGGCGCCTCCTCGACCCCCTCGAAATATCGCCAACAGCGGTCCCCATGTTCGAGGAGTGCCGGCGCATGCACGAAGTGCTCAGTCAGGGCTTCGACGCTGAGGATGTCTGGTTCCCGTCGCAGCCGGAAGTTCGGATTGAGTTCGGTGCTCCGCCGATAAAAGCTTCCGCCTCCGTCGCTGAGAAGCACGGTCACGACGTCGGAATCCACCTCGTCGATGGCCGCGCTGCTCAATGTGTGGACCACCTGCTCGAGGGAGAGGCTTGCCGCGATTGCCTCGCTCACCTTGTATAGAGACAGCGCCTCCTTGAGGCTGAAGTTCTCCGCTCGGAATC
>CAYZDM010000408.1:0-3623 GCA_964476875.1 uncultured Sandaracinaceae bacterium
CGCGAGGAACTCGTCTAACAACTTGGCCTGGTGCGGCACGGCGCCGAGCCCGCCGCCGACCCTCCGCTATCGCTTGGGGCTCACGGTCTTCGTGATCGGAAACCTCCTGGCACTAGCGGGCTTGCTTCTGCCCGCCTTGGGTCTCGCGACGGGCCGAATGGTCGGGGTCATCGCGATCATGCTGGCTGCGGGCGAGATCATCAGTTGGTGCAGCATCTTTCTGCTGGGCAAGGAGGGCTTCAAGGCACTCAAGACCCGGCTCTTCGCTGTGCTCAAACGAACGCCTTCCGGAGTGCCTGTCTCTCGTCGGCGCCACCGAGTCGGCTGCGCTTTTCTCGCGCTGCACGTGGCCGCCCAATTCGCAGCCCTCATATTTCCGATCGCGTCCCACTACGGCGCCACAACCGGCAACGCGTTCCCGGAAGTTTTGGGTCTGGCGCGACCCGAACAACTCAAATGGTTCCTCAGCCTGCTTCTGACGGGAGAGGTCCTCTTCTTCGCCGGCGTCTACGCCCTCGGCGCCGACTGGTGGGGCCGCTTCCGCAACCTCTTCGCACAAAAAAGGGAAGAGTCCCCTTTTCTCGAGCCCGCTTAACCCTTCGGAAAAGGGGACTGTCCCCTTTTTATCGGAAGAGGACTTTGACGCCGACGTTTAGGTCGATGTCGTTGATCTTAGTGGCGACTGGACGGAGGGTGACGGCGTTTGGATCGTAGTTGCTTGGGAGGAACGCGCCGAGGGTGTTGCCCCTGCCGTGCGAATAGCGGATGCCGATCGCGAGCGCTACGGGCGCCTTGCTCTTGTCGGCCTCTGAACGCTCCGCGCCCGGCCTGGTGTCTGTCGTAGAAAATAGAAAACCTATGTTGGCACCGAAAAAGTCGATCTCTTGGTCGCCCAGGCTGATTAGGTCGGCCGTTTGGCTGAAATCCGTGAAAGCTCCGACCCCGAGTTTGAAGTGCTTGCTCACGTCGAACACGCCGGCGATTCGGCCGTTGGCGACCGTTTCGCCCTTCAAGAGAAAGCGTGCGCTCCGGAGTCTGAAATCGACGACGAGATCGCCCTCGATCCAACCCCAGTCGCCAATGTAGACGAGGCCAGCACGCATTGTACCCGGCTCCGCTCCGAACCAACCTCCGCGAAACTGCCGCGACTGCACTGCGCTTGCCTGCGTGGTCATCCCTGTCCCGTCGGGCGGTGACTCGACCAGCCCGGTGCTTCGACGCTCCACGAGCATGAACATGTAGCTTGGCGTGGCCAGCATGAACCCAATCCGGAGTTGCGGAATGGGCACTCATTGGATCCCGGCTTTGATCTGGAGACCAAACCCGGCGTCCGTGTCCAACGAGGTCTCCGAGTACGCCCCGGACGCGCCCCCATCGTAAACGCCCGCGAGCAGTGAATCGACGCGATTGGTGCCCACGATGATGTCGAACGCGCCGCCGAACAGGACCTTCTGCTTGCGCTGGTCGAAGTTCGTCGCCAGCCCGGTACTGATGTGCACGAAGTCAGTGCGCGAGTTCACGCCGGCGCTCCAGGTAGCGCTCGCTGAGGCAACCTCCTCTTGGACGAGTTCGCGCCGAAGGGAGGAATTGAAGATGCCGAGGCCGAGCTTCATCTTCTCGAGTTCGATCGTAAACACGATCGCCTCGGGGATTAGGGAAATGTTGGTCGTTTTCCCGTTGCTCTGTTGCCCGCTGTCGAGGGTCAGGAGCCCAGGGTAACGAATGATCGACGTCTTCAGGGTCACGCCGGTGATCTCGAACGATCCCTCGGAAATGCGTGCGAGCCCCGCGGGATTGTACCAAAGGGCTGCTCCGGTCGTGACATTGGCCACCACCGCTCCCCCGGTCAGCGTGACGTCTACGCCCGCATTGACCTCGTCGCTATTTCCGGCTGCCGCGACGCTCGCAACCAACAGCGACGCGGTTGCAATGACCGTCGAGATCCACCTCATCGCACGAGTCTAGGGTTCGATCGAGCCCGTGGAAAGCTTCTGGACAGCCTCGCTAGAATCCGACCTTGGCGGCTATATTGATCGAGATCTCGTTCATCTTGGTCGCCACGGTGACGTCCTGAATGCCGCTCGGATCGTAGATCGCGGGAATCGACAGTCCAAGCGTGTCGCCTCGTCCATGCGCGTAGCGGAGGCCGACGGCGATCGAGAGGTCGAGGCCCTCTTTGTCTTCCTCGGCGACCTGCTTATCGGGGTGCACTTCTTGGGTCGCGTAGAGGAAGCCCAGATGCACTCCGAAGAAATCAACCTTCTGAGTTGCTAAGGGCAGGCGTGCGAGCTGGTCGACTTGGCTGAAATCGGTGAAGGCGCCCACGCCGAGCTTCACGTTCTTGCTCAGTCGAAACGCGGAACCGAGGCGCCCGTTGACGAAGCCACGGAGGTCGAGACCGACTTCTGGTTCTCGGAGCCGCCAGCTGACCACCAAGTCGCCCTCGACCCAGCCCCAATCGCCGATGTATGCGAGCCCCAGCCGAAGATTTCCGGGTTCCACTCCCCACCATACGCCCCTCACTCCGCGACCCTCATCGCCATCTGCCAACTGAGCGTTGAGTGGGTCGGTTGTTCCTGGAGGTGTTCCTGCAGGAGGCGCTTGAGTATACGAGTTAGCGAACCGCTCGATCGCCGCAAAGACGTATGTTGGCGAGGCAACCGAAAGCCCCACTCGGATCTTCGGAATCGGGACCCACTGAATGCCACCTTTGAGTTGGAAGCCGAATCCGGTTTGCGTCGCGGTCTCCCCAGAGGACACCAAGCCCGACACGCCGTCGTCGTAGAGTAGCGAGAACGAACTGTCGGTTCGGGAGCTCGCAACCACGAGGTCCAAGGCGCCGCCGAGTAGAACCGACTGGCCCCCGCCGCGTTTCCCGCCAAACGTTCCCGCGACGCCGCTGCTGATGTGCAAGAAATCGAGCTTGGAGTTCCGGCCTGCATAGGTCCTCACGCTTGGCGTGCCCCCAGACGGCGTGACCGCCTGCTCGGTGAGGAACGCCCGACGAATCGAAGAATTGAACAGGCCAATGCCGAGCTTCACGTTGTCGTTCCTCAGCTTGAGCGTGAACGTGATCGCCT
Organism: uncultured Sandaracinaceae bacterium; assembly: GCA_964476875.1. Lineage (GTDB taxonomy): Bacteria > Myxococcota_A > Polyangia > Polyangiales > Houyiibacteriaceae > SG8-38. The sequence goes on from CAYZDM010000408.1 coordinate 3,081, forward strand.
GCGGAATGACCGAGAAATTGAAGCCTGAGCCTTCGCTTTTTGCCGGCGGGTCCGTCTCGATCGTAACCAGACCGGGGTTCTTGATGACCTGAAGCTGAAGCGTGACGCCGGTGAGCTCGAAGGATGGCTTGTCAATCCGCGCAAGCCCCGCTGGGTTGTACCAAAGCGAGGCCCCTGTGTAGACGTTGGCCACGACCGCGCCGCCCGTGAGCGTGACGTCGAGGCCCGCATTTACCTCGTCGGAATTGCCAGCGGAAGCGGCCACCGGGCTCAGTAGAACGATGCCCAGGAGCACGAGAAATCGAAGCCGACGCATGCAGCGGATACTAGTCGAAAAACTCGGGCGTCAATCTGCATAATCTGCGTCTCCAGAATGTTTGGGATTTCCCAACATTTTGAGTTGCCAAGTCCGCGACCTTGGGTGTACGACTCGCCGGGCAATCATGAAGTATCGCTACTTGCGTACATTCCTCCTGTTGAGCTTGGGGTTGGTCCTCGTCAGTTGTTCCATCACGCGCGTCAAATGGCGCATCAAGTGGGACA
>CAYZDM010000409.1:0-3622 GCA_964476875.1 uncultured Sandaracinaceae bacterium
TGATTCCCTTGAGTATGGGCTTGCCGTCTACTTCGACGTGCAGGTCCTCGATCTTCAACATCAGCCCACAGCTCCTTCCAAACTGACGCCGAGGAGCTTCTGCGCCTCGACCGCGAACTCCATCGGGAGTTCCTTCAACACTTGTTTTGCAAATCCGTTCACGATGAGGCTCACCGCGTCTTCCTCGGACAGACCACGCTGCCGACAATAGAAGAGCTGATCTTCCCCGATGCGCGACGTGGTCGCCTCATGCTCGAGTTTCGATGACGCGTTTCGCACGTCGACGTACGGCACAGTGTGTGCGCCGCATTTGTCGCCGATCAGCAACGAGTCGCACTGGGTGTAGTTGCGTGCGTTGGTCGCGCCGCGCGAGATCTTCACGCCACCGCGATAGGTTTGCTGGCCGTGTCCGGCGCTGATCCCCTTCGAAATGATGGTGGACTTGGTGTTCTTGCCGAGGTGGATCATCTTGGTGCCGGTGTCGGCCTGCTGGCGGTGGTTGCTCAACGCCACCGAGTAGAACTCACCAACGGAGTCGTCGCCCTTGAGAATGCAGCTCGGATACTTCCAGGTGATGGCGGAGCCAGTCTCCACCTGCGTCCAGCTGATCTTCGAACGCGCGCCTTCGCAAAGGCCTCGCTTGGTGACGAAATTGAAGATGCCGCCCTTCCCGTTCTCGTCGCCTGGGTACCAGTTCTGCACGGTCGAGTACTTGATCTGGGCGTCCTCGTGGGTGACGAGCTCGACCACCGCAGCGTGGAGCTGGTTCTCGTCACGCATGGGCGCCGTGCAACCCTCGAGGTAGCTCACGTAGCTGCCCTCGTCCGCGACGATCAGGGTCCGCTCGAACTGCCCGGTATTGGCCGCGTTGATGCGGAAATACGTCGACAGCTCCATCGGGCAGCGCACGCCCTTGGGAATGTAAACGAATGAGCCATCACTGAAGACCGCGCTGTTGAGTGCTGCGTAGAAATTGTCGGATACCGGAACGACTGAACCGAGATACTTCTTGATGAGCTCCGGATGGTGTTGGACCGCCTCGGAGAACGACATGAAGATGACGCCGACTTCGGAAAGCTTGTCACGAAACGTCGTCGCCACGGAGACGCTGTCGAACACCGCGTCCACCGCCACGCCAGCAAGAACCCCACGCTCGTGAAGCGGAATCCCCAGTTTTTCGAAGGTAGCTAGGAGCTCCGGGTCGACTTCGTCGAGGCTCTTGGGCGCATCATCCTTGTTCTTGGGCGCCGCGTAGTAGCAAATATCTTGATAGTCGATCGGTGCATACTTGACCTTGGCCCAAGTGGGTTCGGCCATCTCGAGCCAACGTCGATACGCTTTCAAGCGCCACTCGAGAAGCCACTCCGGTTCATTCTTTTTCTTGGAGATGAACGCGACGATCTCTTCGCTCAAGCCCGGCGGCGCGTACTCTTGCTCGATCTCGGTGATGAAGCCGGCGTCGTAGCGCTTGCTGAGGATGTCATCGATTTGTTCGGTTGATGCAGACATGGGTCATTCCGCTCCGTGGGCGTCGTTGCCCTGCTGGCTCGCACTACGCATTCGATTGGCCTCCTGGCTCGAGCGTGCAATCGGAACGAGGTCGGCCGCGCCGGGGAACGCCATGTCCGCGAGCGTGACCGCGGAAAGTGCCTCGTGTACTGCCACGTTGATGCGCTGCCAGTTGGCGCGAACCCCGCAATTGGTCTCGTACTCGCAGAGCGAGTCGGTCGTTTCGTCCGAGCATTCGGTCACCGCAATCGGGCCCTCGATCGCTTCGATGACCTCGTTGACACCGACCTGCTGCGGGGGCCTGGCCAACGCATAACCGCCCCTGGCTCCCCGCTGCGAGATGACCACGCCGGCACGAGCCAGCTTCTTGAGCACCTTGCTGGCCGTGGGCTCCGGGATCTGGGTCTGAAGCGCCAGGTCGCGAGCGGCATGCGGCCCTTCCGTAGCGGCCAGGTGAGTGGCCAGTACGACTGCGTAGTCGGTCATCTTAGAAATTCGTAGCATTTTCAGTAATTTAGATACCGGACTGTTTCAGTCCTATATGGGGATCTAGAGTACGCCCGGGTGGGTGTCAAGGTTGACCGATGGCGAAGACCTACGACACGATCGACGACAAGCTCCGCACGTTCATCAACGAGCAAAAGATGTTCTTCGTGGCGACCGCGCCGCTGGCTCCGGACGGGCACATCAACGTCTCTCCGAAGGGTCTTTCGGGCACGTTTGCCATCATCGACGAACGGACGGTCGCGTACCTCGATCTCACCGGGAGTGGCGTCGAGACTATCGCGCACCTCCGGGAGAACGGTCGCGCCTGCATCATGTTCTGTGCGTTCGAAGGTCGACCTCGCATCGTGCGAGTTCACGGAGTCGGCGATGTCGTGGAACCAATAGATGCAGAGTTCGAGGGCTTGAGCGCCCACTTTGACGAGTACCCCGGAGTGCGGTCGATCATTCGACTTCGGGCAAGCCGGATCAGCGACTCCTGCGGGTACGGCGTGCCGCTGTACGAACACAAGGGTGGCCGCGATCAGTTGCAGCGCTGGGCCGAGAACAAAGGGGAGGACGGCATCACCCAGTACCAACGCGACAACAACAGCGAAAGCCTAGACGGGCTACCGAGCCTGCTCGGGGACCATTAGCACGGGGATCGGCGTAATGCGGAGGCACCGCGAGGCAGTGCTGCCGACCAGCAGACGTCCGAGGACACCTTGCCTGTGGGTGCCGACCACCAGGATGTCGGCGGATACCATTCTCGCCGCGTTGCACATGGCGTGCGAAGCGTAGTCAGGCGACACAATCTGGTGTGCCTGCGCCTTGGGCGCGTGTTCCTGGACGTACTCCGCAAGTTTCTGCCCCGCCTCTAGCTTGCTTTGATCACGCAAAACCTGTCGCCAAGTGCGCTCCTCATCGGGCTTCTCCTCGCCGCCAGCAGGGATGACGACGTTGGCTACGTGCAGCTCGCCGTGAACCCGCGCGGCCGCGCGCTTCGCCCAAGAGACGGCCGAAAGCGAGGACTCGGAGAAGTCCGTGCCGACGAACCACTTGGTCCCCTCCAAGGCCTCCGGAATTGGTGCGTCGCCCGTGGCCACGAACACCGGACGATCTGCAGCACGGATCACGCGCTGCGCGGTCGAACCCAGAACCCGCTCGGTGACGCCCTTGCCATCGACGGAACGTGGGCCGCTCGCGCCGTACGGGCCGATGGTGAGCAAGAACGAACCGCGCTCCTCAGCCAGCTCCGGGATGATCCGCCACGGCCGACCACGCACCACGAACGCGTCACACTCGACCCCGGCAGCCACGCAACGCGCCCGCTCTTTCTGAAGTTCGGCATCGAGTGCCGCTTCGTATCGGGTCGAGTCCTCCTTGGCGGCCTCGGCGGCCTCTTGAAGTTCGGGTGCCTCAGGCCACCACGAATCGGCGTCATCGAGAACGTGTACGAGATCGAGTCGTACGCCAAAGGCCTTGGCCGCCGCTATCGCTAGATCGACGGTTCTGGGACCTGCAGAGGTCAGATCAGTTGCACAAAGGATGCTCGCGCCAGCCATGGCAAGAGCATAGATCAACGCTAGAGTTAGCCAAACCGATGAGCGAACTGCCGATCTACATGGAC
>CAYZDM010000410.1:0-3622 GCA_964476875.1 uncultured Sandaracinaceae bacterium
GGAACTCGGGATGACCGTCGTGAGCCATGGGTGCGGGGACCCTAGCATGGCGCTACAATCCGTGCGTGAGATTTGGGGTATTGATCCTGGCCCTATCGCTGGGGGCCTCCGCTTGCTCGACGACGATGACCGGTCGACGGCAGCTTACGCTCATTCACGAAGACAAGATGGACGCGATGGGAATCGCCGCCTTCACGAGCTTGAGGCGACAAGGGGAGCTCAACCAGGATCCTGAAACCAACGAGTACGTTCGCTGCGTGGTCGTGGCCATTCTGGAAGTCGTCCCGCCGGAGTACGGTCCCGACGACGGGCGCTGGGAAGTGCTGGTTTTCGAGGATTCGACCCCCAACGCCTTCGCGCTCCCGGGTGGAAAGATCGGTGTGCACTCCGGCATGCTCGACGTGGCGACGACACCTGGCGAGCTCGCTGCAGTGCTCGGCCACGAGGTGAGCCACGTGCTCCTGCGCCATGGCAATGAACGCATGTCCCAGTCCATCTTGGCAGACACGGCCATGAACACGGCCTCGATCGCGGCTGGTGCGGCAGCACCCCAGTACGAGGACCTCATCGTCGGTGGACTCGGTGTGGGCGCCCAGTTCGGCGTGCTCTTGCCGTTCAGCCGAAAGCACGAGAGCGAGGCCGATCAAGTCGGACAGATGTTCATGGCGGAAGCAGGGTTCTACCCGGCTGAGGCGATCACGCTTTGGCAGAACATGGCTCAGATGAGTGGTGAGGGGCCCGCCCAGTGGCAATCGACGCATCCGTCCGATGAGACTCGCATAGCGAAGCTGCACGCCAATCTGCCGAAGGCGATGCAGGCCTACGAGAAGGCTCGCGCGGCCGGTAAGGCTCCGCAGTGCACGCCGCCGGCCGATGAGTGGATCAATCCGGAAGCGCTGCCGTAGTCCTCAGGCGTGGGCCTGCACGAATCGGGAAACCGCTTTGCCGATCTCGACGGGCGAGTCCTCTTGAACGAAATGCAGGCCTTTGACCGTGATGCTTTCCTGATTGGGGAGCCCTCGCGCGAACTCACGCTGAGCGCCGATCAGAATGACGCCTGGATCCGCGTCGATGAAGAGCTTTGGCAGTGCATCGGTCGTTTGTAGCCACTGAGCATACGATTCGACGATCTCGTGAACATCGTGCGGCTCGCCACCGATTGGAATCTCGCGCGGCCAGGTGAGGGTGGGGCGACGCGACTCACCCGGCTCGGTGAAACGGGCCCGGTAGTGGGCCATCTCATCGTCGCTGAGCTTTCGGATGATCGACGACGGCAGAATTCGTTCGATGAACACGTTCTTCTGGAGAATGATCTCTTCGCCGGCAGGGGAGCGCATCGCCTGAAAGATCTTTCGCGCGGCTTCGGCCCAGCTATCCCAGCTTTCGAGGGGTTGCACGATGGCTTCCATGTACGCGATGCCACGGACCTGTTCGGGATGGCGCCGCGCCCAATGGAAGCCGAGTCCCGACCCCCAATCGTGGATGACCAGGAAGACCGGCTTGTCGCCGACGACCGCGTCGAACCATGCGTCGAGGTAGCGGCGGTGATCGACGAAGCGATAGCCACTCGAGCTTTCGCCCGAGTCGCCCATGCCGATCAGGTCGGGAGCAAGGCAGCGGGCGACCGGCGCCACTTCCTTGATGACATTGCGCCAGAGGTACGACGACGTGGGATTGCCGTGGAGGAACACCGCGATTGGGCCTTCGCCGCCGGTATCAACGTACGAAATCTCGCTGTCATCGACCGCGATGCGTTGCCTTGGGTGAGTGTCCTCGCTCGATATGGTGCTCACGATTCCGGGCCCTTCCCTGTTGGCGGACCACTATACCGAGAACTGGCGATCCTGTGGTCGCGAAACTCCGACTCTCGGAAATTCCGGCCTTTCGGTGATGGTGTATAGTCGAGCGAATGACGACCGACGGCAGATGGAGCGCGCCGCCGAGTGAGTTCCTGGTTCCTTTCGACGGCGGGTTTCGCGTGGGTGCTGCGGCGACGTCACCTCGGGACGCCGTCGACAAGGAGGCGCTCAAGGCTGCACGTCGGGAGCGGACCGAAGAGATCTATGAGCTGCAGAGGAAGCTCTATGCAGACAACCGATACGCGGTGCTGTTCGTTTTCCAGGCGATGGATGCCGGCGGCAAGGACGGGACTATCCGCAACGTGTTCACGGGCGTGAATCCAGCCGGCTTTCAAGTGTCGTCGTTCAAAGCGCCATCGGACGACGAGCTAGACCACGACTTTCTGTGGCGCGTCGCGCAGAAGCTTCCGGAGCGAGGCAGAATCGGCGTGTTCAACCGAAGTCACTACGAAGAGGTGCTGGTGGTTCGCGTCCATCCGGAGTTCCTGGAGGGCCAGCGTCTGCCGAACTGTGATCTCGACTCGATCTGGTCGGAGCGATTCGAGTCGATTCGCAGCTTCGAGAAGCACCTCGCGGACAACGGCACGATCATCGTGAAGTTCTTTCTCAATGTGTCGCTCGACGAACAAAGGAGCCGGCTCCTGCGACGCATCGACAAGCCCAGCCGCAACTGGAAGTTCAACAAGGGCGACGTCCGAGAACGGGAACGCTGGCCGGACTACATGCAGGCGTTCGAGGAAGCGCTCAACGCGACATCGCGCCCCTGGGCGCCCTGGTACGCGATTCCCGCGGACAACAAACCCTACATGCGCTTGCAGGTCGCGCGCGTCGTTCAGGAAACACTCGAGAGTCTTGGCGTCGACTTCCCCACCATCGACGACGCGGCGCGCCTGGCACTGGCCGAGTGCCGCGCCGTGCTCGAAGACCAATGACCAAAGCGCCGCCCATCGTCTTGACGGTTGCAGGGTCGGACCCCTCGGGGGGCGCCGGATTGCAGGCAGATCTCAAGACGATTCAAACGCACGGCGCGTACGGGGTTGCGGTCCCGACCCTGCTCACGGTTCAGAACACGGTCGAGGTGCTCGGCGTCGAGCTTCTGGATCCGGATCTGGTTCGGGCGCAGCTCGACGGTCTACTGGCCGACGTCCGCCCGGCCGCGGCCAAGACGGGCGCGCTAGGGTCGCCAGAGGTGGTCCATGTCGTCGGTTCGTTCATGCGGCAGAGCGATGTGCCCTGGGTGATCGATCCGGTGTGGCTGCCCACTCGCGGGAGGCCCCTGGCTAAGGGCGACGTCGTAGAGGCATATAAGGTGGCGATTCTTCCCTGGGCGGCGCTGCTGACCCCGAACGCCCAGGAGGCGGCGCTCCTGTCCGAGATGCCGGTTCGGACTCTCGATGACGCCCGTGGTGCGGGCGAGCGGATCATTGGGCTTGGCGCGTCGGCGGTTCTAGTGAAGGGGGGTCACCTCGAAGGGGCCGACCGTGGCACCGACGTCTTGATTCACGAAGGCAAGATCACCGAGTTCAGAGCGGCCGAAGTGGTTCCGGGCCGTTACCACGGGACGGGCTGCGCGCTGTCGGCCGCGATCGCCAGTCGTCTCGCGTTCGGACGAGACATTCGGGTCGCGGTCGAGGAGGCCAAGCGATGGCTGACGGGGTCACTAGCCCATGCCTTTGCTGTGGGGGGCGGGGCACTGCCCGTGAATCATTCCTGGCACCTAGACGAGAAACCTTAGTCCGAATCGAAGTTTCGCAAACGCTTTA
>CAYZDM010000411.1:0-3614 GCA_964476875.1 uncultured Sandaracinaceae bacterium
CCCTGTTGTACCGGTGCGGCGTCGGACACCCCCATCAAGATGGGGTAGATCTTCGCGCCGATTGCGCTCGCGAGGTCAGCGGCCTGCGACGGCGACACGTTGCCCGCGTTCGATTCTCCGTCCGTCAGAAGAATCATCACCTTGCTCTTGGCGCGGGAGCGCTTGAGGCGGTTGAGGCTCACACCGACCGCGTTGCCGATAGCGGTGCCGCGCCCGTCGATCTGATTGAGCTGCAACCCGCGGAGCGCCGTTCGCAGCGCTTCTCGGTCAGTCGTGAGGGGCAGGAGGGTGTACGCGTCCCGTCCAAACACCACAGCGCCGATCCGGTCGTTCGGGCGCCGATCGATGAAGTCGCGCACGACGGATTTCGTTGCTTTGAAGCGGGTCGGGCGAATGTCCGCGGCCTCCATCGAGCCCGACATGTCCAGCGTGAGGATGATCTCGATGCCGCTCACTTCTGCGCTGTCTCGGGCGTGAATGCTCTGAGGTCCGGCCAGGCCTACGACGATCAGGGCCAGCGCAACGGTTCGGAGCGCGCTCGGTAGTGTCGCCAGACGGGTACGCCAAGTGCCTTTGGGGTTTCGAAGCGCAGCGGCGCGGCTGAATTGGAGGCGCGGCCTCGATAGACGCTGCACCCAGGAGCGACCAAACCACGCCATCGGTGCGGCGAGCAGAAGGAGTGCGGCCCAAGGTCGCTCGAAACGCAGTTGCTCGTCGGTGATGAGAAGTTGATAGCGAGACTCGAGCCAGCGGAGACTCACGACGAGTCCGACGAACGTGGCAGCCGCCAGCCAGCCAGCCGCCCAAGCCCGGCGGTGCGCCGGAGTCACGACGCACCCCCATCCTGTGCGACGAGCGTCGGGCGTGTTTGATCGACCAACGCCAGGGCTTCTTCGATCAGCGTGAGTGACGCCTCATCGGCCAACGACGCTTTGGCGAATTTGACGAGATCGCACTGGGCGAGAAAACCGACCGCTTCCTCCGGCTCGATAGTCAATGACTTGGCTCGGCGGAGGCGGTAGGCGATTTCGTCGGTCGTGCTTTCCAGGCCGTGGAATCCGAATCGGCGACCCAGGTATGCGCGGATCGAATCGCTCACTGCGTCGACCCATTGATCGGTGCGACCCTCCGAGATCGCCTCCGAACGCACGCGCTCGAGTTCATGCAGCTCCGTCAGCGCGGTCTCCCATGGAGGCGGAGGAGGGGGAGGCGCAGGCTCGGGGCGATCTCGCCGCTGCCACCAGCGCATGAACAACCATGCGAGCAGCGCGCCGAGCGCGATCGCGGCCAGGATGCCCAGAAGGATGAGGAGTCGGTGGTCGTCCTGTTCGACTGTGACCGGCTCGGTCGGTGGCTTGAGTTGCGGGTCGGGCTCATTGGCAAGCAGCGAATGAACCTCGATTGGCGCCGTGTTCGATTCGAGCTCGATCAACTCACCATCGGTGCTGGTGATCCGCACGCGAATCGGTCCGAGTTCGTGGACGCCGACCTCGAAGCACAAAAGCTGAAGCTCGAACGTGAAGGTCTTGAGAGTGCCGTCAGGCGATGGTTCGACGGAGAGCTTCTTCCCGAGGATCTCGAATGGCTCGAACGACTGCTCAGGGACCGCCGCATCGTCCCCCGCCGCGGCCGTCACCGTCACGATGGCGTCGATTGCGGCGCCAAGCGCCGTCTCTGGTGGCGCGTCGAGCGCAATGGTTCGCTCCTGCGCTAGCCCGAACGCGGGCGTCAGCAAACACAGCGCAACGATGACGACACAGCGCTTCACCGGTAGCCCGTCAGTCGCCTTTGCCGCAATCGGAACAGCTCGGTCAGCGGACGGACGAAGTCGTGGTCCGTGCTCACTGTCGCGTGGTCCAATTGCAGTCGCCGAAAAAAATGCTCGCGCGCGGCCCGCTGTCGCTGTGCCTCGCGCGCGTAGTCCGCGCGTACGTCCAAGTCGGAGGTGTCGACCTCGACGATCTCACCCGACTCCAAGTCCTCGACGAGCGCGAGGCCAACATCGGGCAACTCGTCTTCCCGGGGGTCGACGATCTGGATAGGAATCACGTCGTGCTTCGCGGACACGACCTTCAGTTGCTTCTCGTAGTGCTCGGCGATGAAGTCACTGATGAGGAAGGCAACCGTCCGGCGTTTGCCGATGCCGCCGAGGAGATCCAACGCGACACGCAAATCGGTGCCTTCGCCCTCTGGGTCGGCGTTGAGGATCTCGGTCACGACCCGCATCACGTGCGAGCGACCCTTCTTGGGGGGGACATAGCGTTCGACCCGATCGGTGAACAGAATCAATCCGACGCGATCGTTGTTCTTGATCGCGCTGAACGCAAGGAGCGCTGACACCTCGGCGATGGTCTCGATCTTCGGCTTATCGGCAGAACCAAATCGACCGCTTGCAGAGAGATCGACGAGCAGCATCACCGTCATTTCACGCTCTTCGGTGAACACCTTCACATAGGTGTCGTTCATGCGAGCGCTGACGTTCCAGTCGATGAAACGAACGTCATCGCCAGGCTGGTATTGGCGCACTTCGCTGAACGCCATTCCCCGACCCTTGAATACCGAGTGGTAGCTCCCGGCCAACTGATCGTTGGCGAGCCTCGAAGTGAAGATCTCGATCTTCTTGAGTTTCTTAACGAGCTCGCGAGAGATCACGACAAGCCTCGGTTACGGAACTTCCACGGTTTCGAAAATGCGTCGCACGATTTGATCGCTCGTGATCTCCTCTGCTTCCGCCTCGTATGAGCGAATGATACGATGCCGTAGCACGTCGGGACCGATGGCCTTGATGTCTTCCGGCGTGACATACCCGCGGTGCCTCATGAATGCATGCGCGCGAGAGGCGACGTTCAGCGCGATGGATGCACGTGGTGAGGCGCCATGGGCGATCATGTCGGTGAGGTCACCCAGGCCGACCTTCGATGGATTGCGTGTCGCGGTGACAATCTGGACGATGTAGTCCTTGATCTTCGGGTCGATGTAGACGTGGCCGATCGTCTTACGAGCCTCGAGCAGCTTCGCGGTCGTCGTGACTTGCTGTACGCCCATGCCCGCGCCGGCATCCTGGCCGAGGAGGAGATGATCCGAGATCTGATCCATGATTTTCCGCTCTTCGTCCTGGCTCGGGTAGTCGACCCGGACGTGAAGCATGAATCGGTCGATCTGCGCCTCGGCGAGAGGGTAGGTGCCTTCCTGTTCGATGGGGTTCTGGGTTGCCATCACCATGAACGGTTGGTCGAGCGGGTAGGTCGTGTCACCGATGGTGACCTGCTGCTCCTGCATCGCCTCGAGCAGGGCGCTTTGGACCTTCGCCGGTGCTCGGTTGATCTCATCCGCCAACACGAGATTCGCAAAGATCGGCCCCTTCTTCGCGGTGAACTCTCCCCGCTGCTGATTGTAAATGACCGTGCCGACTACGTCCGCCGGAAGCAGGTCCGGCGTGAACTGGAGCCGCTGAAACTTCGCAGAGATCGTCTTGCAGATCGTGTTGACGGTCAGCGTCTTCGCAAGCCCGGGAACACCCTCGAGCAAGATGTGCCCGCCGGTGAGCAGTCCAATCAAGACCCGCTCGATCATCACATCCTGACCGACGACCACCTTGTGGACCTCGTGAAGAA
>CAYZDM010000412.1:0-3607 GCA_964476875.1 uncultured Sandaracinaceae bacterium
CTTCGCCATGCGTTGCACGCCGATTGCCAACGAAATCGTGACCACTGCTGGCAGGGCCTCCGGGACGACCGCAACTGCGAGTGCGATCCCGAAGATGAGCATCTCCAGAAACGGTTGGCCGCGAAGCGTGCCCGTAGCGACGATCGCCGCCACGACGACGAGTGCCCCTAGGGCCAGGACACGACCCACCTTATCGAGATTCTTCTGTAGAGGCGTCTTGCCGGATTCGACGGATTGCAACATCTTGGCAATCCGACCGAACTGGGTATCCATGCCGGTGCCAACGACGACGGCTCGGCCCCGGCCATAGGTAGCGATAGTTCCACCAAAGACCATGTTGCTGCGGTCGCCTAGGGTCAGGTCGTCGCCAACAAGCGGCTCGGTGTTCTTCCCCACCGGCACGGACTCGCCAGTGAGCGTTGCCTCGTCCACCTGCAGATTGATCGACTCGATCAGCCGAGCGTCGGCCGCCACCTTGTCGCCTGCGTGCAAGAGAATGACGTCGCCCGGCACGAGCTGGCGTGCCGGAATCTCGATCTCCTGGCCGTCGCGGATCACCGTTACGGTGGGGGCGGCCATTCGTCGCAGGGCTTCGATCGCGCGTTCCGCGCGGTACTCCTGTATGAAACCCAGCAGTACGGCGAACAGCACGATTACGGCGATCGCAATGGCTTCGACGCCGTGCCCGAGGAAGGCGGAGGCCGCAGTCGCGATCAGCAGGATGAGGATCAGGACATCCTTGAATTGTCCCGAGAGAATGGCCCAAGGCGAGACACGGGCCGCGGCCTCCAGCTCGTTCGGGCCGTAACGAGCGAGTCGATTCTCGACTTCGTCCCCCGCCAGGCCGTGGGAGGCGGACGAAAGATGTGACAAGACGACGTTGACGGGCAACGTATGCCATGCCGGCGAAATCGGGTTCGGTCGTGCTTCGCTCACTGTTAGATCTCTGGCGAAGGGACAGTCTACGATCGTCCTGGGATTCGTTTCGAGAAATCTTTCCTGTGAGTTCCGCTTGGCCGCCCACGCTGGCAGCTGGAGATGGAGATGGGGCGACGCCACCACAGGGTCGGCAAGAACGAGACCGGTGGCGTGCAGAGTTCGGCGCTGATCCCGTGGTCACCACGGTTCATGCCTGCGCTCAAGCCCCTACTGTCTGGCTTGGGCGCTGTTGTAATACACCGCTTTGCGAACCCGCATTATCCTGCCCAAGGGACGATGCTCGGCCAGAGCCCGCCACGGGTCGAAGGCGTCCTTCTCGACCTGCTCGACGAAAGCCTTGTCTTTCGATTGCTCCAATGCCGATTTGGGAACGGTGAGACGGGCGACTGTGACGTAAGGAGAGATGCTCTCGGACCAATCGACGGACGCATCCTCGATCGGGGTGTCGGTCTCATTGACGAAGAACTGGAGCTGAAACTCGAAGGTAAGATCACCTTTTTCCAGATGGCTGGAGAACTCCTTGGCCCAGTCAACTCTTGCTCCTTCGCCGAAGGGCTGACCGGCTGGCGCCGCGGGCAACATGCGGACCCGGCAGGCATAAGGGCCGCAGGCCAGGGGGGCGGCGGAATAGAATTCTTGGCTGGCAAAGCCCGAAAAAGGACTTTTGATATTCGTGGTGAGGGTTTTCACGGCTTTCAGCCCACCGAAGAAACCGCGGCTGCGAATGAAGAAGAGAATCGGTGCCAGACCGCCTTTTGCCGCCGATTGGACCAGGCCAACGAATTCATCCGCCGATGGAAATGAAAAAGCCGAATGATTGATCAGGAGAAAATCCTGGCAATCGGTCTTGCCCGTTCCCATGGCGCTATCCCCGTCAAGGCCTTTTACCTTTATGGCAAAGCCCCGAATGTCGGGGACTTTGTCGGACTGGATCGAACCGCTGCCGTTGGAGAGGCGAATCACACTCTCATAGCTACCCGGTTTGGCGAACAAGCCATGACGGCAATGGTCGGGCAGGTCATCCATAACGGTGAAACTGCCTGATAAGGCGAGCACGCGTTTGCGATGGAGGCCGCGGCCCTTGCCAAATGTTTCGGATGTGGCCTTTTGTACGTCGGCCATGGTTTGGCTATGGCGCTCAAAGCGCTCGGCTTCGTCCGCTGGGATTTCTTCGCGCCATTCTGTACTCGGTGCTGCAGGCATTTGCTTATCTCCCGGTGCTCGAATCGGAGTGACTTCCTCGATGGTGCGCTTCGTCATCTGGGTTGCTTCGCACCTACACCCGCGCCGTGATCAGCCAAGTCCCTTGCTCGGATTCATCAGAAATTTCTCGCCTGTGGCCTGCCTTCCGTACACGGAGATGGCCTCGAGGGTCAGTGCCTCGGCGAGAGAGACTTCGCGCGTGTAGCTGCTTGAGAACGTGGTCTTGATCTCGGCGGCGACGCGTTCGCGCAGCTTCTGAGATGCCTCGGGTCCTATCTTGTGCAGGAACGGAAACAACAGCCAGCCACCGACACCCCAGGCCATCCCGAAGCTTCGGTTGAGGACGATGGGGCTGCGATCCAGTCCGCCGTAGATGTATACCTGCTTGTGTATGGTCGTGCCGTAGGGGCTGTATGGGGCTCCGTTCGCGCTGGCGGCTGCTTCCATGCAGGTCAGGATCTGACCGGCGAGCTTGCCGCCACCGATGGCGTCGAATCCCAGCGTCGCACCGGTCGTGACCAAGGCCTCGGTCAGGTCTTTCATGAACGTCGGCTCGCTAGAGTTGCACACGTGGACCGCGCCAATGGCGCGCAGCCGTTCGACCTGATCTGCTTTGCGTACGATGTTCACCAACTGAACACCGTCATTCAAGCAAACCTTCTGCAGCATCTGACCGAGGTTCGAGGCGGCCGCAGTGTGCACCAAGGCTGTGTGGCCCTCGCGACGCATGGTTTCGACCATGCTGAGCGACGTAAGCGGATTGACGAAACTCGACGCTCCCTCCGCGGGTGTCGTGCCGTCCGGAAGCAGAAGTGCCTGCTTGGCCGACACGCAGCGATACTGCGAGTACATGCCCCCGCCGATCATCCCGACCGTCTTGCCGAGCAGCATCTGGGCCGATGCATCAGCACCTGCGGCGACGACTATGCCGGCACCCTCGTTCCCAACCGGCAGCGAGCTATCGACCCGCCCCGCCATGGACGGCATCAAGTTGTCCGGAATATTTGCAGTCACGATCGGACGATCGGCACTGCCCGCCGCCCGTAGGGTCGTGGGGTCCGCCGCACCGAACAACAGCCCGAGGTCCGAAGGATTGATCGGCGATGCCTCGACACGGACCAGCACTTCGTCGCCCTTGGGTTCGGGAATGGGAGTCGACGCGAGCGACAGCTCGAGCGTACCGTCCTGCTTGATCATCGAGCGAAGCTGCAACGCGTCACCGGAAGGTGGTTCAGACATGTCGGACTCCTGAGATTGGGTTCATCGCTCGTAGCGCATGGTCTTTCACAACGCAGCCGTTCGGCTACTTTACCCCAACGCTTCTCCGTGGAGTCGAACTATCTAACCTCGTGCTCCCGGCAAATCAGGGTCGAGTCCTCAACCGACAGCAGCTCCTCGGTGAGCCCACATCGGCCGCCTGACGCCTTGGCTAGTTACCGACCGCCGCGCCCGCGATATCACTACG
>CAYZDM010000413.1:0-3584 GCA_964476875.1 uncultured Sandaracinaceae bacterium
GCGCCGATCTACGCCACCAACACCATCGAACAGGTGGCCTACATCGTTCGACACTGCCGAGCCAAGGTTGCGATATGTGACAATCAGACGCAGCTCGACAAGTACCTCGCCGGCCTCGAGCAAGGGTTGATCGACGTCGACCAGATCATCACGATGGATTCGATTGAGAGCGCGCATCCGAAGGTCACGTCGCTGGCCGAGGTCATCGCAAGAGGGAGCGCCGAACCGGACGATGAGCTCGATCGGCGAACGAAGGCGGTCAAACCCGACGACCTAGCACTCCTCATCTACACCTCGGGTACGACCGGGGTTCCGAAGGGCGCGATGTGCACGCACCGAGGAATCGACGCGATGGGCCAGGCCTTCATCGATACCTACCCGCAGACCCTCGAAGTCGATCCCAATCGCTACGTGAGCTATCTGCCTCTGTGCCATGTCGCCGATCAGGTGTTCACCAATTTCCTGGGATTGCGCGCGGCCACCGAGGTCTACTTCTGTGGCGACCTCAGCAAGATCAAGGACTATCTCGTCGCCGCGCGCCCGCACCTCTTTTTTGCGGTCCCACGCGTGTGGGAGAAGTTCGACGCGGCCCTGAGCGCGAATTTGTTGGCAGCCACCGGTATCAAAGCCCAGCTTGCGAAGTGGGCCCGGGGCGTTGAACTGCGCAGCGTTCAGCAGACGATGCAGACCGGCAAAGAGGTCAACACGTTGCAGAGGCGACTGGCCAACAAGCTGGTGATCTCGAAGATCAAGGCGGCGATTGGTCTCGACGAGCTCGTGGGGGCAGGTTCCGGTGCCGCGCCGGCATCGTTCTCGACGCTCGAGTTCTTCGCGTCCATCGGGATCGTCATCCACGAGGGCTTCGGGATGACGGAAACGACTGGTATGGCCACCGCCAACCCTCTCGGGCGCGCCAAGTTCGGGACAGTCGGGCAGGCGTTGCCAGGCGTCGAGATCCGAATCGCAGAAGACGACGAGATCCTCCTCCGCGGGCCGAACATGGTGTCAGGCTATCTGTATATGCCGGAGGAGACCGCGGAGCTGCACACGGAAGATGGTTGGATGCACACGGGCGACCTCGGCGCGCTCGACGAAGATGGATATCTCCGCATCACCGGGCGGAAGAAAGACCTCCTGATCACCGCTGGCGGCAAGAACGTGGCGCCCGCAGAGATGGAGAATCATCTGCAGGGCATCCCAGGAGTCGGCCAGGCCGTCGTGGTCGGAGACCGTCAGCCCTATCTTTGCGCCCTGTTCGCGCTCGAGGAAGAGTCGGTTCCCGACCTGTGCAAAGCGGCCGGCGTTCCTGTCGCGCCCCTCGCGGAAGTCGCAGTGAACGAGAAAGTCCACGCGTTTCTGGCCGAACGCGTGGAGTCGGACTGCAACAGCAAGGTGGCTCGCTACCAAACCATCAAGAAATTCGAAGTGCTCCCGAACATGCTGAGCGTCGAAGGCGGCGAGCTCACGCCGACGATGAAGGTCAAGCGCAAGGTCATCAACGACAAGTACAAGTCGATCATCGATGGTATGTACGCCCCCGGCTCTGCCCGACCCTCCGAGCCTCCCCAGCCGCGTCTATAACGCCTTTCGTCCTTTATTTTCCCGGCCCAAATGACTAGAAAGACCCTGATGCCCAAAGCCATCTTCCTTCTCGGCGCGTTGATCGCCCTATCCCTGGCCATCGTCGGACCCGCAGTCGCGGAGGATCCTGAGTTCCTGATGGAGGTCGGCACCGTGGCGCCGAAGGGGAGTCCCTGGGCCGATCAGCTGCAGCGGTACAAAAAGGAGGTGCAGGAACGCACGAACGGCCGCCTCAAAGTGAAGCTTCGGCTCGGCCGCGGTAACGAGCGTTCGTTGGCGCGCCGCGTGCAGATGGGCAGCATGCAAGCGTTTGCTGGTTCAGTGGGCGGATTGAGTTCGATCGTGCGCGAGGTCAACGTGATCGAGGCGCCGTACCTGTTCGAGAACTTCGAAGTGGCGGACAAAGCACTGGACGATCCCGAGGTGCTCCGACAGGTAAGAAAAGTCCTCGAGCGGCGCGGGTTGGTATTCGGAATCTGGTCAGAGAACGGATACCGCTCGTACTTCAGCCGACAGAAGATTCGCAAGCCTTCTGATATGAAGGGTGTCCGATTTCGTTCCCAGGAGTCGCTGGTGCATGTCGAGACCTACGAGGCGTTCGGCGCCAGCCCTGTTCCAATCGACAACGGCAATACCCTCATGAGCGTGCAGACCGGGGTGGTCGATGGGTTCGACAACACCCCGCTCTTCGCGATGGCCGGAAGTTGGTATCAGGGCCTACAGGACGGCCAACGCAACTTGTTTCTCAGTCGCCATTGTTACCAGCCGGCGCTCCTGACGTACTCCAAGAAGTGGTTCGACACCCTTCCAAAAGATGTCCAAGAGGTGATCACCACGATCTCGCATGACATGACGGTTTGGGGGCGCAGCCAGGTTCGCAAGGTAGAGCCGGTCCTGTTGAAGAACCTGCAGCGTTACGGATACGACGTCTACGACCCAACTCCCGAGGAGCTAGCGCCCTTCAAGGCCGATCAGAAACCGGTTCCAGATCGCGTGGCCAAGGAGATGGGGCCGGAAGGGGTTGCACTCCTCAAGGCAATCCGTAAGACGTTCTAGCCCGACGATGAAACCGCACATTGTACAAACGAGCGGATCACGCTCGAACTCAACGCTCAAGGCGCGTCGGATGCTCGGGAAGTATCGGATCCGGCGGCGCATCGGCGCTGGCGCGTTCGCCACCGTCTACGAAGCGTACGATACGATCGAAGGGATCTCGGTGGCGCTCAAGGTGCCCCACATCGATCACCTCGATAAGGATTCCCTCGGGGCGATCCATCGCGAGGTGCGTTTGACCGCGCGCCTCGAGCACGAGAACATCCTGCCGCTCCGCAACGCCATGATGATCGACGGCCACTTCGTCATTGCGTCTCCGCTCGGCGAGCAAACGCTCACCGATCGTCTGCGCTATCGCCTCGGCCCGAAGACCGCCCTGGCGTACACCGAGCAGTTGCTCGACGCCCTGGCCTACGCGCACGAGGTTCGGGTCATCCACTGCGACATCAAACCGGACAACGTGATTCTGTTTCCAGAGGGTCAGGCGCGCTTGGCCGACTTCGGCATTGCGAAGGTCGCTCTTCGGACGCGAACCATCATGGGCTCAGGGCAGGGTACGGTCGGGTACATCGCTCCGGAGCAAGCGATGGGAAAGCCTTCATTTCGTTCGGACGTGTTCTCGATGGGCCTGCTGATCTATCGAATGTTTGCTGGAGAGCTCCCTGCATGGCCGTTCGATTGGCCTCTGCCGGGTGCGGAGCGCCTTCGACGCACCGTGAGTCGTGATTTCGTGGACTTCCTTCGAAGATCAATCGAGGTGCACGAGCGGAAGCGCTTCCGTGATGGCGTGCAGATGCAACGAGCATTCCAGGTCGTTGCGCCACGCGCGCTTCGAGCATCGACGCGCGGACGGAGAGCCACGCCGTGAGTGAGGCCCACATCTTGACGGATGTGGACATGGCACGAGGCGAGCGTTTCGAGCTCGGGGGCGGCGAAGCCGTCGTGTTGAG
>CAYZDM010000414.1:0-3564 GCA_964476875.1 uncultured Sandaracinaceae bacterium
CACCTTGGCGTACGTGCTCGCGGGCCGAGAGGGTTACGAAGTAACCAAGGGGCGCGTGACCTACAAGGGCCAAGACCTGCTCGAGATGGCGCCCGAGCTTCGCGCGGCCGAGGGTGTTTTTCTGGGGTTTCAGTACCCGGTCGCGATTCCGGGCGTGAGCAACATCTACTTCCTGAAGGCCGCACTCAACGCCCTTCGAAAGCATCGTGGGGAGGAACCGCTGGACGCGATCGACTTCATGAAGCTGTCTAAAGAGAAAGCGGCGTTGGTCCAGTTGCCCGACGAGCTCACGAAGCGTGCGGTGAACGACGGTTTCAGCGGCGGCGAAAAGAAGCGCAACGAGATTTTTCAGATGGCCATGCTCGAGCCATCGCTTGCAGTGCTCGACGAGACCGACTCTGGACTCGACATCGACGCACTCAAAGTCGTGGCCGAGGGCGTGAATGGCCTGCGCGGTCCCGAGCGGGCCATGCTGGTGATCACCCACTATCAGCGGCTGCTCGACTACATCGTGCCGGACGTCGTGCATGTGTTGATCGACGGCCGAATCGTTCGAACCGGTAGCAAGGATCTCGCCAAGCAGCTCGAAAGAGAAGGGTACTCCGAGGTCCGGGACGCGACTCAGCTGTGACCCAGCGAAGCAGTCAGAAGCTCCTCGAGAGTTTGCCATCTTCGTTCGATGCGGGTCCGGAATGGTTGCGCGCACTCCGCGGGCGAGCGGCCAGTGCGCTTCGAACACAGGGGCTTCCCACCAAGAAGACGGAGGCCTGGAGGTTCACCCCGGTACGCTCGGTCGTCGACGCTGAGTTCACGCGCGAGTCCGATGCCGTCCCATCGATGGTCTCGTCGGTTCCAGAGGGCGTGACCGCTCGAAGCCTGAGAAAGGTGCTGGAGGATCAGCCGGAGCTCCTCGAAGGTCTTCTAGACATCGGAGGGCCGCCAACGCATTTTGCGGCGCTCAACACCGCTCTGTTTCACGATGGGCTTTGGATAGACGTCCCCGCCGGCACCGTGGTCGAATCGCCGATCGAGATCACCCATGCGATCCCGACGTCGGAACGAGGTGTCGCCTATCCGCGCGTACTCGTTACGCTCGGCGCAAACGCGGAGCTGAGCCTCGTGGAAAGCTACGCAAGCGGAGACACGGCACACCTGAGCAACTCCGTGGTTGAAGTCGAGCTCGGGCGCAACGCCAAGATGAACCACGTGCGCGTGCACGAGAACGCCGGTCTCCAGGTAGGCCGTGTCGATGTTCGTCAAGCTGCCGACAGCGGGTACCGGTCGACGGTCGTCACGCTCGGGGGCGCGCTCCTTCGCTTCGATGTTCGGTGCTTGCTGCAGGGCAAGGGCGCCGAATGCCAGCTCGACGGTGCCTACTTGATCGACGGCGAGGACCTCGTCGACCATCACACGTTGGTCGAGCACCAAGCGCCCCACTGCCGGAGCTCTCAGACCTACCGGGGGATCGTCTCCGGGAAGGGCACAGGCGTGTTCGATGGGGTGGTAGTCGTTCACCGCGACGCTCAGAAGACAGAGGCGCATCAAGAGAATCGCAACCTGCTGCTCTCCGACACGGCCACGATTCACACCAAGCCACACCTCGAAATCGATGCGGACGACGTCGTTTGCAGCCACGGCGTCACGGTGGGAGCACTCGACGATGACCAGCTCTTCTATCTGCGTGCTCGTGGCATTCCCGAGAACGTGGCCCACTCGATGCTCACTTACGCGTTCCTGAAGTCGATCGTCGATCGCGTCACCCATGAGCCGACCCGCATTCGCATGCGCGAGGCGCTGCTGGCGCGGATTCCCCTTGGCGATGATGTTCGGGGGATCGCATGAGTGGGGTCTCCACGGCGACCCGTTCGGAGTTTGCGCCGTTCGACGTCCAACGAGTTCGAATGGATTTTCCTGCGCTGCACCAAGATGTGCACGGCAAGCCGCTCGTCTATCTCGACAGCGCCGCGACGTCATTGAAGCCGCAGGCGGTGATCGATGCAGTGGCTGACGTCTACGCACGGGACTGCGCCAACATCCATCGCGCGGTTCACTTGCTCTCGCAGCGGGCGACGCTTCGTTTCGAAGAGGCCCGGGAGAAGGTCCGCGCGTTCGTGAATGCGGCGAAAAAGAACGAAGTTGTCTTTACTCACGGCACCACAGAGTCGATCAACCTTGTCGCACAGAGCTGGGGCCGCGCCTATCTCCAGAAGGGTGATGAGGTACTGGTGACGGAGCTCGAGCACCACTCGAACATCGTGCCCTGGCAGATTCTGTGTCAGCAAACCGGTGCCACTCTGGTGGTGGTGCCGATTACGGATCGAGGCGAAGTCTTGCGCGAGGCCTTCGAGGCGGAGCTGAGCGATCGAACCCGATTGGTGGCCCTCGCACACGTTTCGAACGCGCTCGGCACCGTGTTGCCGGTGGCGGATTTGATTTCGCTTGCTCACGAACGAGGCGCGGTCGTCCTCCTCGATGGGGCGCAGGCGGTGGCGCACGTCGATGTCGATGTCCAGGCGCTCGACTGCGATTTCTACGCGTTTAGTGGCCACAAGCTCTACGGACCCACGGGTATCGGGGTGCTCTACGGCAAAGAGCGGCTGCTCGAAGCGATGCCGCCCTACCAAGGCGGTGGCGACATGATTCGCTCAGTCACCTTCGAAGAAACGATCTACAACGACCTCCCGTACAAGTTCGAGGCGGGCACGCCCAACATCGCAGGCGCAATCGGCTTGGGCGCCGCGATCGATTACTTCACCTCCTTCGATGCCGCCGCGGTCCACGCGCACGAGGACGTGGTTCTGCGGTATGCGACGGACGCGTTCGAATCAGTTCCTGGGGCGCGCCTCATCGGAACGGCGCCAGGCAAGGTGTCTGCGCTGTCGTTCCTGATGGATGCGGCGCACCCACACGACATCGGGACAATCGTCGACTCTGAGGGTGTGGCGATTCGTACTGGGCATCACTGTGCGCAGCCCGTGATGGAGCACTTCGGCATCGCGGCGACGGCGCGCGCTTCGTTGGGGATGTACAACACAGTAGAAGACATCGATGCGCTGGTTGGTGCGCTCAAAAAAGTGCAGGAGCTGTTCGGCTGATGGATCTTCGCGAGCTATACCAAGAGGTGATCCTCGATCACGGCAAGAGCCCTCGGAATCATCGGTTCCCCGAGCCGCATAATCGAGAGGGGCGCGGGTACAATCCGCTTTGCGGCGACAAAATCACGCTGCGCCTTCAATTGGACGGCGACAAGATCACGGACGTGGGTTTCATCGGACAGGGTTGTGCGATCTCGCAGGCGTCCTGTTCCACCATGACCGAAGCCATCAAAGGCAAGACGCTCCCGGAAGTCGAGGCCTTGTTCTCGAAGTTCCACACCATGGTGACGAACGACAAAGAGACCGCGGACTTGGATTCGCTCGGCAAGCTTGCAGTGTTTTCCGGCGTTCGAGAGTTTCCGATGCGCGTCAAATGCGCCACGCTCGGCTGGCACACACTCAATCAAGCGCTCGGCAACGAGAGCGGCGAAGCAAAGACGGAGTAGAGCGGTGGGCGACGATATCGAAC
>CAYZDM010000415.1:0-3551 GCA_964476875.1 uncultured Sandaracinaceae bacterium
GGGAAAACGACCTTGATCAAGCTCCTGACGCGGCTGTACCGGCCAACCGGCGGTCGCATTTTGCTGGACGGACTGGAGCTCGATGCTTGGGACGTGGACGTTCTCCGAAGGAGAATCGGCGTCATCTTCCAGGACTTCGTCCGGTATCAGCTTGCAGCCGGCGAGAACGTCGGTGTGGGGGACGTGCGCGCATTCGGCGACCCGGTTCGGTGGAAGGCAGCGGCCGAAAAAGGGATGGCGCACGAGTTCATCGAGCGGCTTCCAAGGGGCTACAACACTCAGCTTGGTCGGTGGTTCGATGACGGACAAGAGTTGTCGCTCGGTCAATGGCAGAAGGTCGCACTGTCACGTGCGTTCATGCGTGACGACGCGGACCTGCTCGTGCTGGATGAGCCGACGGCCTCGATGGACGCAGAGGCCGAGGCCACCGTGTTCGAACGCTTTGGGCGTCTCGCCACGGACAAGATGGTGATCTTGATATCTCACCGGTTCTCGACGGTACGAATGGCAGACGAGATCGTGGTCCTCGAACGCGGCGAGGTGACCGAACGGGGAACGCACGAAACCCTGATGGTGCAAGACGGGCAGTACGCCCACCTCTTCACGCTCCAGGCCGCCGGCTACCGTTAGAACGCTATGGCCTAGGAGTAGAAGGTTCGGCCCTCGGTCGCCATCTCCCGAAGAAGCTTTGGAGGAGCGAAGCGTTCGCCATAGCGCGCACTGAGTTCTTCGGCGTCTCGAACGAAGTTTGCGACACCATAGTTGTCGATGTACGTGAATGGCCCGCCGGTAAACGCCGGAAAACCCACCGCCATGATGACGCCCACATCACCGTCACGAACGTCGGTGATGACACCTTGTTCCAAGCAGCGAACGGCTTCGAGGCACTGCACGAACTGGTAGCGCCTGCGCACTACGTCGACGCTGGGCTGCTGATCGTTGGTTTCGATCCAGCGACTCATCGCAGTGCTGAGCTCGGGCCAGAGTTGCTTGCCACCATCGTGATAGTCGTAGAACCCACCGGGCGTTCGAGGCGTGCCGTCTTCCTTGGGTGGCGGGTGGGCACCCCATCGGTCGTGGTCTTCGATCAGCGACGCGATGATGGCTTGCGCCGGGGAGGGTTCCCATGGTTTGCCTGCTGCCGCTGCATCCTTCTCCGCCTGTTTGGCCACCTTGTACATCGTCCCAAGGCCGACCTGATCGGAAATGCCCAACGGGGGCATCGGCATGCCAGCCGACTTCGCGGCGTTCTCGATCAACGCGGGTGTGACACCCTCCACGAGGAGGTGATTCCCCTCCGAAATGAAGGTACCGAACACGCGGCTCGTGTAGAAGCCAGGGCTGTCGTTGACGACGATTCCCGCCTTCTTGATCTTGAGAATGTAGTCCCAGGCCTTGGCGAGCGTTTCTTGTGAGGTCTCTTTTCCGACCACGATCTCGACCATTTGCATCCGCTCCACCGGCGAGAAGAAGTGAAGACCGATGAAGTTCGCGGGACGACTGGATGCCTTCGCGAGGTCCGTGATCGGTAGGCCCGAAGTGTTCGACGCAAAGATCGCCTCGTCGCCGAGTTGCTCGACGGTCGCCTTGGTGACCTTGGCCTTGATGTCGCGGTCCTCGAACACTGCTTCGACGACGACATCACACCCCTTGAAATCGCTGTAATCGGCGCTCGGGTGGATGCGGCTCAGAATCGCTTCGACACGGTCGGGCGTCGTGCGTCCCTTTTTGAGACGGCGATCGAGCGTCTGGCTGACTTTCTCCCTGCCGCGCTCGGCACTCGCGAGGTCCCGATCGAGCAACACCACGTCGATCCCGACCTTGGCGGATACGTGAGCGATGCCCTGCCCCATCAGGCCAGCGCCGATGATGCCCACCTTCTTTACATCGAATCGCGGCACATCGTTCGGCCGGCGTGCCCCCTTCTGGCACTCCTGGAGGCTGAAGAACAAGGTCCGCAGCATCGCTCGAGCGGTCGGGTCCTGAAGCACGCGAATGAACTGACGGGTCTCCACCTTGCCGGCCCGGTCCATGGGAAGCCCGAAGCCTTCGTAAACGGACTGTAGGATCGCCTGCTGCGAAGGCATGTTGCCGTAGGTGTTCGCGTGGGTCATCGCGTTGGAGCCCATCATCGTCTGGGCAAACGTGACCGAGTCGGCACCACCGCCGGGAACCTTGTAGCGCTTCTCATCCCAGCGCTGTGTGGCGTTGCCGTCTTCGGCGATCCACTTCTTCGCAGCAGCGATCAGATCTTGCGGTTCGACGAGCTCGTCGACCAAGCCCTTTTCGAGCGCCTTGTCGGGGGCAAGCTGCTTGCCCTGCATGATGAGGCCGAGGGCGCTCTGAATGCCGACCAAACGTGGAAGGCGCTGTGTACCTCCAGCCCCCGGCATCAGACCGAGGCCCGCTTCAGGCAGCCCCACTTGGGCATGCCGTTGATTGACCAGGATGCGTCGGTGGCATGCGAGCGCGATCTCGTATCCGCCGCCAAGGGTCACGCCATTGAGCGCCGCGACGACGGGTTTGCCGCAGGTCTCCATTCGGCGAAGTTGGTCGAGCACCGCGCTCGTGCGCTTCAACAAGTCGGCGGCATCGATCGGTCCCGATCCGAGCGATTCAATCTGCTGCAGATCGCCGCCCGCCACGAACACGCCTTGCTTCCCCGACGTCAGAATGATGCCCTTCACAGCATCGTCCGCCACAGCCTTCTCAACTCCGGCGCTGAGCTCGGCGAGTGCATCGCCGCTGAGCACGTTCATCGGACGATCCTTGTCGTCCCAGGTGAGAACCGCGACGCCATCTTCTACTCGATAATCAATAATCGCCATTGTCCTAAACCCGCTCGATGATGGTTGAAGTACCCATGCCCGCGCCCACGCACAACGTAATCAGCGCGGTATTGAGGTCTTGGCGCTCGAGCTCGTCGAGCATGGTTCCGAGCAGCATCGCCCCGGTCGCACCCAGCGGATGTCCAAACGCGATCGCGCCACCATTGACGTTCGTGGCCGAGTGGTCGATGCCCATCTCTTCCATGAAGAGAAGGCAAACCGCCGAGAACGCCTCGTTGATCTCCCACAAGTCGATGTCGGAAGTCTTCATGCCGGCCTTCGCGAGCGCCTTGCGAGACGCGGGCATGGGGCCGGTCAGCATGATGCATGGCTCACTGCCAACAGTCGCGGTCTTCACGATTCGAGCGCGCGGCTCGAGCCCGAGACGCTTGCCAACCTCTTCGTTGCCGACGAGAACCGCCGCTGCGCCGTCAACGATTCCAGACGAGTTGCCAGCGTGGTGCACGTGATTGATCTGTTCGACTTCGGGGTGCTTCTGAATCGCCACCGCGTCGAACCCGAAATTGCGACCCATCATCTCGAAACTCGGCTTGAGCTGCCCGAGGTCTTCGAGCGTCGTGCCCGGCCGCATGTGCTCATCGCGATCGAGCATCGTGACCCCGATGCCGTCCTTCACGGCCACGATCGACTTGTCGAATCGGCCACCCTCCCAAGCAGCAGCCGCACGGCGTTGACTCTCCACGGCGAAGGAGTCGACATCCC
>CAYZDM010000416.1:0-3536 GCA_964476875.1 uncultured Sandaracinaceae bacterium
TGAGGAGTACAGCAGGGAGAAGTAAGCCTACGATCTGGGGCCGCGTCGTGAACCGAAATCGAGCGACTGGAAGAGCGAGCAGCAGAGCGGCGAGGGTCAGTGGGGCCGCGATCGTGGCGTTCGGCGCGAGTCGGGCGGCCAATCGGACGAGGAGATAGCCAAGAGCGGCGAGCGCGAGGCACTTCACCAGGATCAGGGCGTTCGCGCCGAATTGGTCATAGACCAACCATGTCGTCCAGTCGTAGGCCCACTCGTAGTTCTTCCACGGCTGAGGAGTCGACTGCCAGAACGAAAACGTGTCGAACTTGGGGACTCGGCCGAGAGCGGCGATCTGACGCCCCTGTGCGAGATGGCCGTAGGCGTCGGCGTTGAAGAGCGGAAACAAGCCCGCGAGAAAGAACGCCAAGGACGACGCCCACGCACTCCATGACATGGTCCCTCTCGGCACGACGTCAGTGTCAGTCGAAGCGCGATCACCGGTCAAACAACGCGCAGTGTTATAGAAGCGAGCGCAGCGCCGGTTCGAGCGTGCTGTGCTCCCAGCGAAACCCGTGCGCGTGAAGCGAAGCGGGAATCACGCGGGAGCCACCGATCAGCATCTCGTCGGCCATCTCGGATCCGGCGCCGATCCGTAGCGCGAACTTTGGAACGGGAAAGACGGTGGGGCGATGCAGAACGCGGCCGAGCGTCGAGGTGAAGTCCGCATTGGTGACCGGCGTGGGCGAAACGCAGTTGATGGGACCAACGACCTGCTCGCACCCGAGGGCGAACACCAGCGCAGACACCAAGTCTTCGAGCGTGATCCAGCTCATATACTGCCGGCCGTCGCCGATGCGGCCTCCGACACCGAACAAGAACGGCATCTTCATTTTGGCGAGCGCGCCACCGTTGGCAGCAAGGACGACGCCGATTCTCGGGTGCACCACGCGAATGCCAGCCTCGCGCGCAGTATCCGCCGCTGCCTCCCATTCGCCGCACACCGACGCTAGAAAGCCGGACCCCTGGGTGGCGCTTTCGTCGAGCGCTTCGTCACCACGCGCGCCGTAGTAGCCGACCGCCGATGCAGACACCAGCACGCTGGGCCTTGGGTCGAGCGCCGCCAACGCCCCCGCCAGCAGTTGCGTGCCTTGGACACGGCTGTTGCGGATCCTGGCCTTCTTCGCTTCCGACCAGCGGCCCGAAGCCACATTGTCGCCGGCAAGGTGAATCGCGCCGGTGACGCCGCGGAGAGCCTCGGCGTCGATTGTCCCAGCACCTGGATCCCAGCGGACCTCGTCTTCGGCCGCCGCCTCGCGCCTCACCAGGCGCAGAACCTCGAAGCCATTTCGCCGGAGGGTCGGGACCAACTCGCTCCCCACCAGCCCCGAAGCCCCAGTTACTGCGACTTTTCCTTGCCCCGCCATGGAAGTTGAGCCTGGCCCAGCCCTGACGGAGCGCAACCTGGTTTTCCACGTGGCCGCCCCGGCCAACAGTCGCTATGGTCCAGGACTTTGCGAATTCTCTTCATCGCTCCACAGGCATTCACGTCCAGTACGGACGCCCAGGACGTAGCGACCCTGGCCAAGGTGATGCGCCGCGCGGATCACGCCGTCGATATGGTGTCTCCGCTCTACGGTCACATCGACGCCGCCAAACTCGCTCTGGCACGCCGCCTCACCAAACTCGAGGTCGAGCTCGGTGGCAGGGATTGGTCGTGCGAGCTGTACACCGGACGCACCCCGGACGGTGTCGGTTTGACCTTCATCGGCAATGAGGAGGTTATTCTCTCTGCCGACTCGCTCACGGGGGAAGGCGAACCGCTAGATGCGTCGAGAGTCGGGGTGTTCGCTGCAGCGGCCGCCGACCTGGTGCGCCAGAATGTCGCAGACTACGACATCGTTCATGCCCATGGCTGGGCCGGCGCCGCGGTGATCGCGCGCCTGCGATCCATGCTCCCGGATTTGCCCACCGTGCTTACCGTATACGACGCATCACAGCAGGGGCGATTCGACTCAGGCGATGCCGACTCGCTTGGGCTGGGTGACGAGGCTCGGGACGGTGACGGGGTGAACGTCCTACGGGCCGGGCTGCTCATGGCCGATCGTGTCACCACGCTCTCGCCGAACTACGCGCACCGCCTACAACGGCCGGACAGCGAAGAGGGGCTCAGCGAAGTGTTTCGGGAGATCGAATCCAAGCTTGGAGGTGTGCGACACGGGGTAGACCCCGCACTTTGGAACCCCGCCACAGACGGCCATCTCCCCGCTCGGTTCGATCCATTCGACATGGACGGCAAGGCGAAGTGCAAGGCTGAGCTGCAGCACGACCTGACCCTGCCCGTGCGAAGCGACGTGCCTCTATTTGGCGCAATCGGGAGCGTGGAAGACGAGGGAATGGCCTTGCTCGCCAAGATCGGGCCCGATTTCCTGCGTAACGACGTGCAGCTCGTGGTGCAGCTCGAAGGCGACGGTGAGCTGGTCGCGATCTACGAAGAGCTTTGGGATCAGTGGCCCGACCGGATTCAGATCCGAACCGGCGACGACGAACCGTTCCGACATGCGCTGATTGCCGCGAGCGACTTCATTGTGGCGGCCGGGCGCGAAGCACCTTCCGACAACATCCAGATGCGGGCACAGCGCTACGGCGCGCTTCCGATCGTTCAGCGTGGAGGTAGCCTCGCCGACGAGGTGGTGGACTGCGAGGCGTCGCTGAAGACCGGGTCGGGGATCCTCTACGACGAGCCCACCACGAGGTCCCTGCTGTCGGCTCTACAACGTGGAGCAGCCGCATTTGCCAACCACAAGCCTTTCGGCGAGATGCAAAGCAGGGTCATGCGCATCGACCACTCTTGGGAGCGCACTACCCGCCTCTACGAGCGCGCGTACCGCGAGGCGATCGCCGCACACCCAGAGTAGTCTGGCGTTCGGTTCAACGCGGTTGGGCCGGGAGCTTCGCGTCGCTCGGTCGAAGGTACTGTGGTTCGAGCGAATCGAGGTCGGAAGGCCCCGTGCTGCGAATCGCGTGTTGGACCTCGGCCACGATGGCAGCCGGAGTTGAGAACTCGAGGCTGAGCTGGGCTTCGTCGAGTTGCAGGTTCAGCAGGGTTTCTATCACCGCGGCGTGCGGCGTTACGCCCTCACCGCCGGCGACCATCGCGCGATTCCCCACCGCATCTCGAATCTGAGCGAATACGACATCAGGCGAGCCGAAGAGCGGTGGCGCCAACTCTTCGACCTCATCGTTACCGATGACGTACGCCGCAGCGAATACGTCGCCGCGGTATGCATTCATCACCGGCACGCGCACCACCTCTGCTGGGCACTCGATCGACCTCGCGAGCACACGAAGCGAGCTGACTCCAACAATCGGCAGGTCGAGTCCGAGGGAGAGCCCCTTGGCGGTCCCGAGACCCACCCGCAGGCTCGTGAATCGCCCGGGCCCAATGTCGACCCCTATCAGCGACAGGTCCGTTCGATGGGCGCCCGCTTCTGCCAACGCGGCTTCGATGTGACCGAAGAGGTTCTCCCCGTGCCGCGCGGCTGAACGCCATTGTACGG
>CAYZDM010000417.1:0-3525 GCA_964476875.1 uncultured Sandaracinaceae bacterium
GACACCTCGTACGCGCCAAGCCCGAGGAACGGACGACCTTCGGCAAGTGCGTTCATGTCGAGCAGCACTTGCTCGGTGTCGGCATTGCCCGGCTCGCGGCGGCAGTAGGTCCGGTACTGCTGTCCTTCCTCGGTTCGATGGTAGTACTCGAACGCGCCCTTCCGGTACGGTGCGCTTTGGTCCGTCTCTTGAATCCGCGCGAGGATCTCGTCGTATAGCGTCTTCTGAAGCGCCGTCGTCCGCTGCATCTGCTCGTCCGCGTACGCGTTCTCAGCCTCGAGATAGGCGGTGACCTCCGGCGACTCTTTCTCGCGAAGCCAGAAGTAATCGTCCGCGCGCGTGTCGTCGTGCAACGTGACGGAATGGGGATGGATCGGGGCGACGGGCGGCTGCATCACGGGCTCTGCTTCTTTGGAGGGTTTTTGGATCCCTGCGCAGCTTGGCAGGACAAGGGAAAGAAGGACAAGGAGCAATGACATCGGGTTGGCCTCAGTTCTGGGGAGTGGGACGAATGGCGTAGTTGGCCAGCGCCCTCACGATGTCATCGGCGAGCTTCTTTGCTTTTCCCTGCTTCCCGGCGATCCCATTGGCCAAGAAACTGAACGCGACCGAACGGTCCGCCTCGCCGAGGACGTAGCCAGACAGCGCGATCACGTCTCGCAGGGTACCGGTCTTTGCGCGAACCATTCTAGCTCGTGGAAGATCTTCCAATCGTGACCTCAACGTTCCGTCCGAGCCGCCAACCGCCAGGTGTGCGACGTACTCTGCACGAATGGCCGGATCGCGATACGCCGCGACCAATGTTTGCGTCACGTGCTGGGGCGCAACTTGGTTCCCGTCGAATAACCCCGAACCATTGACCATGATGAGGCCCTCGGTTTCGATGCCATGCTTCTCGAGCTCCGCCAGCACGACGGACACACCCGCGGCGGAGGTCCCCGGCTGTTGCGCTTGCGCGCCCATGATCTTCAGCAGCATCTCGGCGGCAAAGTTGTCGCTCCATTTTCCGACCGAATAGAGCAACGAGCTCAGTGGCGGGGACGGCATGTCGGCGATGAGCGGTTGCTGTTCAGTGGCCTGTCCATACTCCACGGCGAGGGCACCCGCGATGCCCGCTCTCCTCATGGCGCGGACCAGCAGACTCGCTGCGTAGGCCTTCGGGTCGGGCACACGGCGACGGTAGTAGAGCACGCGCGCCCGGATCGGTATCTCGCCATCGACGCGTACCGCGAGGTGTCCGTCCTCGGTCAGTTTGTCGTCGATACGAGGCCGCGGGGGACCTCCGGCGGTCGTCACCGTCCGATTGTCGATCCTCACATAGTCGTCAGCGAGCACCGTGACCCGCCCAGGGCCGTCGACCGTGGACCCGGGACCAATGTGTACGACGTAGCTGTTCCTATTGACCGCGAATGCCGAAATCGCTGCGCGGAACGCCGCAGCTTCTCTTGGCTGCTGGTCGAACGCGGGCGGAAGAATCTGGTCATCGAAGTAGCGATCGTCGATGAGGATACGCTCGACCGAGTTCACCCCTCGCAAATGCATCGCTTCGCCGAGTGCGCCAAGGCCAGCGTACCCGAGGCTCGGATCGCCGGACGGCCGAACCACCAAGGTCGCCACGTGCCCGTTTTCAATAGTGCCCTCGACCTTTGTAGCCGCGCGGAAAGTCGGCCCCAAGCGCCACAGGGCCGCTGCCGAGGTGAGGAGCTTCTGGTTGGACGCCGGATTTCGCGGGCGTTCCGGTCGATTGCGGTACAGTTCCTGCGCATCGTGCAACCGAACGACGTGAATCCCAAGGCCGTCACCGAGCCCCGCCTGTCGGACGAGGTTCGCGATGGTTTGCGCGATCGGCTCGGGGCCCCTGGCGTATGCACCAGGACTCACGAGCATGAGGCCAATGATCGCGAAACAAAGGAGGGCTCGGTTCGCCATCGTCCGAAGCCTAGCAGCGCCTTTGTGCTGCTCCTAGTGATCGGCCTCGGCTGCAGCCAGCCCGAGGTTCACGATCCCGACGCGTTGGTCGTGATGCTACCTCGGGACGCGGAACAGCTCGACCCGCGCTTCGTCAGCGATCCCTATGGCCTTCGGGTCTCCCGACTCCTCTTTGCTTCCCTGGTCACCATCGACCCGCGGACGCTGGAGGTGATCCCCGACCTCGCGGAGTCTGTGACGGCGTCCAGCCCGACCGAGTTCGTGGTGCGGCTGAGGGAAGGCTTGCAGTTCAGCGATGGCAGTCCCCTGGATGCCGAAGATGTCATCGCCACGTTCGAGGGCGTCGTGGACCCAACACTGCAAAGCCGCTACGCGCACACCTACCGAAGAATCGCCGAGATGCGAGTGACCGACCCGCGCACGATTGTCTTCATTCTGCGCGAACCCCACGCCACGTTTCTGACGGACCTCGAGCTCCCCATCGTTCGCAGCGAAGATGCCTTCCGGCGCGTCGCGACTCCGGAGGATCCGTTCCCAGTCGGCGCTGGCCCCTACCGCCTTGCCAAGCGAGCGCCCGGAGTTCTGGAGCTGAGCGCCAACCCGCATTGGCATCGGGGAACACCGAAGTTCCCAAGCCTACGGTTCGTCGTGATCCGCGATGACAACACCCGAGCCTTGCGCATGCTGGCGGGGCAGGGGGACATCGCCATCGCCTCGATTCCGCCGCTGTTGCTTCCTTTGTTCGAACACGACCCGCGATTCGAGACGCGGAGCGTACCGGGAATCTCGACGATGTATCTCGGGTTCCACACCGTGTCCGCCAAGCTCGACGACGTGCGGGTGCGGCGCGCGATTGGCTATGCGATCGATCGCGAACTGCTCGTGCGCGCGAAGTACGATGGCCTAGCGCGCGTGACGGACAGTTGGATCCCCCACGGTCATTGGGCGGACCACGACTCGTTGCCACCACGCAAGTTCGACCCCGAGCGGGCGCGCCAACTGCTGGACGAGGCGGGATTCCCGGATCCGCCTGGATCCGACCCTCGTATGGAGCTGGTGCTGCGCACGACATCCGAACGATTTCGTCAATCGGTCGCTCGCGCCATCGCGGCGATGCTCGGAGACGTCGGTATCGAGGTGGACGTTCGGCCGTCCGAGGCTGCAACGCTGATCTCCGACCTCAATCGTGGTCACTTCGAGATCACGCTGCTCCAGGTGCCCGAGGTCATCGAGCCCCACGTCCTGAGTTGGTTCTTCGACTCATCGCGGATCCCCGGACCGCAAAGCGAAGGCGCGAATCGCTGGCGATTTCGAAACGACGAACTCGACGGACTCTTCGAGCTCGGCA
The DNA here is from genome assembly GCA_964476875.1 of uncultured Sandaracinaceae bacterium. Classification (GTDB taxonomy): domain Bacteria; phylum Myxococcota_A; class Polyangia; order Polyangiales; family Houyiibacteriaceae; genus SG8-38. The sequence continues at coordinate 3,278 of CAYZDM010000417.1, forward strand.
GGACGGAAGTCGATCGGGCGCGCCGCCGGGCTGCGTATCAACGTGTCCAAGGCATCCTCGCCCGGGAGCTTCCGGTTCTTCCCCTGTGGCAGCCGGACATCGTAGCCGTGGTCCGTCGCGGGTCTAGCTTCGAGGTTCCCAGAGACGGTCGCTTCGGCACACTGGCGTTCTGAAACTCGAGTGGTACCGTGCAGGGTGATCCTGAGGGACCCGGTTCACGGTTTGATCGCCTTCGAGGGCCAGTCGGA
>CAYZDM010000418.1:0-3524 GCA_964476875.1 uncultured Sandaracinaceae bacterium
TGACCGAACTCGTGCGCCATTAGAATTGCCATGAGCGGCAGGGAGAACACCCAGCCGCTCGCGAGTTCCGTGGCTGAGGTAGGTGGGTGACGGAGGACCATTCCGGCGCCGACGTACAAAGTCGACGCGAACGTGAGGGCCATCAAGAGCAGCGGGAGACCCCATTGAGTATTTCGCCGCTCCACTTCGTGCCTCTAGCATGTGCGTTCCGAAGCGCACGATCTGCTATTCTCCGGCTGAATGGACCTCTACAGTGCTGCCAAGCGGCTCAACCGACCCTTCGTGTTCACTGACGAGGCGTCGCGGGACGCCCTCACGATCGCCGATCACGGGTTGATAGGAGACGGGTTTTCCGCGGCGCTCGTCCGCGCGGACGGTGCGATCGACTGGCTGTGCTTGCCTCGCTTCGACAGCCCGAGCGTCTTCGCCGCATTGCTCGACAGGGACAACGGAGGCTCCACCTCTGTGAGTCCGGTCGAGTATCCGTTCGACAGCCTGCAGCGGTACGACCCGGACACCAACGTGCTCGAGACGCTATTCCAGGTCGAAGGTCGCGGGACGATCCGTCTCATCGACTACATGCCTTGGACCGACGATCCGCGTTCCGCCGTGCACGAAGTGCATAGGCGCGTGCAATGCGTCGAAGGAGAGGCGGTTGTAAAGGTGGTGTTTGATCCCCGTTTCGACTACGGCCGTGCGGAGACGCGGTTCGACATCGCCGGACGCTCGGCTTCTGCCAAGGGGCCCTCGGGCGAGCGACTCGTTGCCGTCCTCGGGGGCGTGGGACAGTGGGAGCCGCGTCCGGAAGGTGGTGTGCAGGCTGTCTTCCCGCTGAAGGCCGGTGAGCGCGGATGGGTCGTGATCAGTTGGAACTCCGCCAAATCCGAGTCGATACTGGCCTACCGCCCGTTCGATGCTCTCCGAAACACCCGACGTCGATGGCGCGACTGGGTGCAGCAGCTCGAATACGATGGTCCGTGGCGACACCACGTGGTCCGGTCTGCATTGTGCTTGAAGCTGCTAATGTATGCACCGACTGGGGCAATGGTCGCTGCCCCGACCACGTCACTCCCCGAGTGGATCGGTGGGGTTCGCAACTGGGACTACCGCTACACTTGGACCCGAGACACGGCGATGGCGGTGCGCGCTGCGAACCTGCTCGGCTGTGGTCGCGAGGCTCGGGAGTTCTTTCATTTCGTTCGAGACACGCTCGAGCGGGATCGGGAGCTTCACATCATGTACGCGGTGGACGGCGGCCGGGTCCCCGATGAGGAATCGCTCGATGGGCTTGCCGGATACCGCGGGTCACGGCCGGTCCGTATTGGAAACGGCGCTCGGGATCAATTGCAACTCGACACCGCAGGGGCGTTGATGGATGCCGCCTACGTGTACGAGCGAGGCGGAGGTCTGCTTTCGGCGCGCGGATGGCGACGGCTTCGTGCGGTCGTCGAGAACGTTGCCGCGATGTGGGCAGAGCCGGACCATGGTATTTGGGAGCCCCGCGCCGGCAAGCGTCACAACGTTCACTCGAAGCTCATGAGCTGGCTCGCGCTGAGACGCGGTGTCGAGTTGGCTCCTCTGTTTGGTGACTACGCCGAGCAAGTACGTTGGCAGAAAGTCGCTGACGAGCTTCACAAGGAGTTGTGCGCCCGCGGGCTCGACCGGACTGGCAAGAAGTTTGTCGCTGCGTACGACCACGAACATCCCGATGCATCGCTGTTGCTGCTTCCGATCCACGGGTTCCTGCCGCCCAACGATGAGCGGGTGCTCCGGACGGTGGAATGGATCCGAGCCGAGCTGGGCGACGGACCGTTCGTCTATCGCTATCGCGCCGATGATGGGGTAGGTGGTGATGAAGGCGCATTCGTTCTTTGTGGTTTCTGGTTGGCCGAGGTCCTGGCGATGGCCGGGCAAATAGACGAGGCGCAGCGCGTGTTCGTCGCGCATGCTGAGGCATCGAACCACCTCGGGCTCTTGGCAGAGGAGATCGACCCCCGGACCGAGACTCTGCTCGGAAATTTTCCTCAGGCGTTTAGCCACCTCGGCCTGATCAATGCGGCTGCCAGGATCGACTTGGCCCTGCGTCTGCAAGACGAAGACTCGCCCCGTGTTCCAGAGGTCGAGATCGGGCGCTGACGTGAACGACAGCGGTGATACAGCGGAATTCGGAGCGAACCGGGACCTGGCGTTGCGCTTCGGCGTCTACGCACTGCTCATTGCGACCTCGACTGGTCTTGGGCTTTTCTTCGTGTCGGGTCTGCGCGGCGCCGAGCCCTGGAGCTTGTTCGTGCTCATGGCGTTGGGGGGAATCATCGGCGCAATCCTCAGCGTCCGTACGATCAGACCGCCTCTAGAGCCGAACAGAGAAGATCCGATCTCTCTGGCAGTTGATGCGGCCGACGAGGAGACGACTAGTGCCCCCGTCGAGGTTGAGCCTGACAAGGTCGACTACTTGATGGCGCTTCGACACGAGTTCAGGACACCGCTCAACGCGGTGCTTGGTTTCTCGGACGTGCTCCTCAGCGGCATCGACGGCGAGGTCAACGAGTCTCAGCGCGAAGATCTCGAGATCATTCGTGCCTCGGGGATCCGCCTGCGGATACTTCTGGACAGCGCGCTCGATCTCACGCAGCTCGCGGACGGCGAAATTCGCCTGGATGTCGACCGCGCGGACGTTCGCGACCTGGTAGGCCGAGTCGCGATCGAGGCCGGGCAGCTCTGGTCGAACAAGAGAACCGCAGGCTGCTCGTTGCCCGATGGCCCGCAACTCACGATGGTGGATGAAGCCAGGCTTCGACGATCGATTCTCGTGCTCGCCGATTTTCTGGCAACCGACCATCGCGACTCGAGTATTGCGTTGAGTTTGCGCGCATCGGACGGAAATCTGGCGATCGAGATCACCGCCGACTCGTCCGACCGCCTCACGCTGAACGCTCTGCCCACGCCGGCCGAGGTCCTAGCCTCCGAGGAGGCCAACGAAATCCGGCGTTGGCCGCTGGCCGTCGTGTCGGAGGTCATCGCATGCCACAAGGGCTCTCTTTACCACGGTGACCTCCCATCTCGTTTCTTGATACGCATTCCGATGCAGGAGACGCGATGATCTCCCGCGAGTATCCCGTAAGGAATCGACTGCGCTGGTCCGTCTTGCTGGTTGCGATTTATTTCGCCGCTTGCTGGCTTTTACTTGCAGAATCGAATGTCGTTGAGGGAGCGGTCACGGTCGCTGTCTTGGCCTTCGCGATGGCGCCCGTCGCCTTGTGGGCGAGGAAGCGACATCCTCAGACGACACCCGGAGTTTTGCCGCCCGAGGTCGAGGCGACTCAACGAGCGTCGATTCAGGACGTGATCGACACTCATTCTGCGGACCCGGAGGCGCCGGCCCGTCGACGGGCTCGTTTTCTGGGCGCCTTGGGGCACGAGGAGCTGCAGCACGTGCTGCTGTGCTGGAACCGCTACATGGGCATGGTGCGGCACCAGGTGGACTCCTTCAACGCCTTCTGCAACAAGAGGCTGCCGGACATCGT
>CAYZDM010000419.1:0-3511 GCA_964476875.1 uncultured Sandaracinaceae bacterium
TTCATCGAATCGACCCGAGCTTTCCACGCCGCTGCGCGCGTCGATGGCAATCGCATTCGTACTGGGCAACTCCAGAAAGACGATTGGCCCAAGCTGGCCGATGCGGCTGGAACGCTCAGCGAGATGCCGATCTGGATCGACGACACGCCCGCGATCACCATGCTCGAGCTGCGCGCGAAGGCACGTCGGCTCAAGTCGGAGGTCGGGCTCAGCTTGATTGTAGTCGACTATCTACAGTTGATGCGCTCGGGGTCGCGCAACGATTCGCGCGAGCAGGAGATCAGCGAGATCAGTCGAAGCCTCAAAGCGCTCGCGAAAGAGCTCGAGATGCCAGTCATCGCGCTCTCCCAGCTCAACCGCGCCGTCGAGTCACGTGGCCTGAAGGATAAGCGACCCCAGCTATCGGACCTTCGTGAGTCGGGCGCTATCGAGCAGGACGCCGACACGATTTGGTTCATCTATCGGGATGAAGTCTACAATCAAGACAGCGACGATCGCGGTATCGCGGAGATCATCATCGGCAAACAACGCGCCGGCCCGACCGGCACCTGCCGAGTCCGATTCTTCAACGAGTACACCCGGTTCGACGACCTTGCAGAGTCTGACTACTACGGCGGCGCCACGCCGGGGGTTGCCGACTTCCAAGACAAGTAGCGCCCGAACAAGCGAGCAGGGCTCTCCTTTGATCCCAGCCGGCGGGATCAACACGACCGTGGAAATCGGTCATCACTGGCAGGATCAGCTTTCATTGCGGCTCGGTGGCGACTGGAACGTCATGCCCGCCAAGCTCGCGGTGCGCGGTGGGTTCTCCTACGAGACCAGCGGGTTCACGGGGATTGGCAGTAAGACCAGCAAGGCCGGCACCATCGACTTCATGCCGCTTCAACGATTTGGTCTGCATCGCGGGCTGAGCGGACGCATCAAACGCGCCGAGCTCACGGCGGCCTTCGCCTACTTCTGGCACACGACCCACAACAACTCGAACGGCGGGATGGAACAGGTCGTCGTCACCCCCGCGAACGGAGGCGCTCAGCTTCCAGGAGAAACCGTCAACAACGGGGCGTTCTCGTACCCCATCGTGGTCGCGTCGATCGCGTTCCGCTATTTCTTCAAGGGATGGGGCGGGCGGTCCGGGTAGCGTCGGCCGATCGGGCGACCCTCGCTATAGATTCTTAACTTCACCGATGAGGTCCTGCAGGACCTTCTTGGCGTCGCCGAAGACCATCATCGTGTTGTCGTACTCGAAAAGCTCGTTCTTGATGCCGGCGTAACCTGGGCTGAGGCTTCGCTTCACCACGAAGACCGCCCGCGCCTCATGCGCGTTGAGGATCGGCATGCCTGCAATCGGGCTGGCGGGGTCCTTGGTGGCGGCCGGGTTCACGACATCGTTGGCACCGAGGACGATCACCACGTCGGTGTTCTTGAACTCCGAGTTGATGACGTCCATCTCGAGCAGCTCTTCGTACGGAACGTCGGCCTCGGCGAGCAGAACGTTCATGTGCCCCGGCATACGGCCAGCGACTGGGTGAATCGCGTAGGTCACCTTGGTGCCGCGTTCTTTCAGCATGTCGGCAAGCTCGCGGACCGCGTGCTGTGCCTGCGCGACCGCCAAGCCGTACCCCGGCACGATGATGACCGATTCCGCGTTCTCGAGCAGCATCGCGGCCTCTTCAGCCCCACACGAGGTCACGGTCGTGTACTCGTCGCTTCCGCCGCCACCACCACCACCGCCGTCGGTGACGCCGAAGCCGCCCACCAGAACGTTGAGAAGCGAGCGGTTCATCGCCACGCACATGATCTGTGTGAGGATCAAGCCGGCCGCGCCGACCATGGCGCCTGCGATGATGAGCACGGGGTTGCCAACCACGAAGCCCGCCATCGACGCCGCTACGCCAGAGTACGAGTTGAGAAGCGACACGACGACCGGCATATCCGCGCCGCCGATGGGGATCGTCAACAAGATCCCGAGAATCAGTGAGACGGACGTGAGGGCGAGGACCCACATGACCGAATCGGGTGCCGCCGCGGCGACCGCCAGCCCTCCGAAAGCGAAAGACGCGAAGAGTAGACCGAAGGTGATGTAGTGCCGCGCCGGAAGAAGGATGGGCTGGCCCTTCTTGAGCTTACCCTTGAGCTTGAAGAGAGCGATGAGACTGCCGGTGAAGGTGATGCCGCCGATGAGGATCGAGAGCATCACGGTGATGGACTCGTAAGTCCCGAGCGCTTCGTAGACCCTGCCGGCGGGTGCTCGCTGGACAACCACGTCCCAGTACACAGATGCCGCGACCAACGCTGAGGCGATGCCGCCGAAGCCGTTGAACAGGGCGACCATCTCGGGCATCGAGGTCATCTGGACGCGGATGGCGAACACTCCGCCGATGATGGTGCCGAGCACCATTCCGCCGACGATCCAGCGGTAGTCGACGACACCGAGTTCCAGGAGCGCGCCGACGATGGCGAGGAGCATACCCACCGCAGCTAGCGCATTGCCGCGCCGAGCCGTCTTGACCTTCGAAAGGCGCTTGATCCCGAAAATGAACAGGAACGTGGATAGAAGGTAGATGACCGGGACCACGGTCGACTGGATGACTGACTGACTCATTTCTTCTTCCCGAACATGCGCAACATGCGGTCGGTTACCAAGAAGCCGCCGACGACGTTGATCGTAGCGGTGACGATGGCGAGTGCGCCGAGGATGTTGGCGACCGTAGGCGCGCCGGAAGTTGCTGCTGCGACCGCACCGACCACAGTGATGCCGCTGATGGCGTTGGCGCCGCTCATCAATGGGGTGTGCAGGGTCGGCGGCACTTTGGTGATCATCTCGAAGCCGACGAAGCCAGCGAGCACGAACAGGTAGATTCCTATCAGCAGAGGTCCCATGGTCATGGTCAGTCTCCTTTCCTAGAGGGCCTCGGCGGTCGGTCCGTGCCGGACTTCGCCGTTGTGGGTGAGAAGGGCGCCTGCGAAGATCTCATCTTCGAGGTCCAGGACGACCTCGCCTTCGGACACGGCGCTGAGCAGGAGCGCTTGGATGTTGCGTGCGTAGAGAAGGCTTGCGTCCGCCGGCTTGGAGGCGGGCATGTTCGGGTAGCCGATGATGGTCACACCGTGCGCAATGACAATTTCACCGCTCTTCGAGAGTTCGCAGTTGCCGCCTTGCTCGACGGCGAGGTCGACGATGACGGCACCCTCGCGCATGTCTTCGACCATGTCCGCGGTGATGAGCTTCGGCGCGGGGCGCCCAGGAACGAGCGCGGTGGTAATGACCGCATCTGCCGCGACGACTCGCTGACGAACAATGGCCTGTTGCGCTTTGAGTTGCTCCGGCGTGAGCTCGCGCGCGTAGCCGCCTTCGCCTTCACCGCTCTCATCCATCGGAAAGTCGATGAATCGGCCCCCCAGGGACTCGACCTGCTCTTTGACGGCGGGCCGGATGTCGGACACCTCGACCACGGCGCCGAGACGTCGCGCCGTTGCGATCGCTTGGAGACCGGCGACGCCCGCGCCCATG
>CAYZDM010000420.1:0-3496 GCA_964476875.1 uncultured Sandaracinaceae bacterium
TGGGTGTCAACGAACACGGCGTAGCCATTGGCAACGAAGCGGTGTTCACGCGCATGCCGGTCGCCAGTACGGGCTACACCGGGATGGAGTTCCAGCGCGTCGCGCTTACCACCTGTCGCACCGCGGACGACGCGCTCGAGCAACTGATCGAGCTCACCGAAGAGCTCACCCAAGGTGGCAGGATGGGTCATCGCCATCGTTCGTTCCGCTACCACAGCGCGTTCTTGATCGCGGACGCCAAGACTGCCTGGGTGTTCGAGACCGCTGGCCCCTATTGGGCAGCCCGGCGCGTGACTGGTGTGGCCAGCATATCGAACGCGCTGACCATCGAAGACGATTTCGATCGTGTCCACCCGGGCGCCTACAAGGCAGCGAGGGAACACAACTGGGTGAAGTCCGCGGGCGACTTTCGTTTTGCCAGCGCGTTTTCGGATCCGGTCAGGTCCGTTGCCGCAGGCGCAAGCGTTCGCCGAGCGTGCACGGCTCGTTCGCTCACAGGCGTGCGAAAGCCTCGCGCGCAGGACTTCATCATCGCGCTCACCGATCACGGCGGCACCGAGCCGACCAAGGGTTGGCGCGGTGAGGCTCCTTGTGCGCACGCTTCGTGGCTGATCACACGGAGCGGGCAGCAGACTACCAACTCGATGATCGTGCGACTCGACGCGACCGGGCCGACGACCTGGGCGACAGGAACATCATCTCCGTGCCTCAGCGTGTTCAAGCCTGCCCCGTTTGATCCGGAATTGTTGCCGCCACACCGTGTGGCCGACGCTCGCTTCGATGCCAGGGAGATTTGGTGGACGCACGAGCGACTGCACCGGGCGTGCCTCGCCGACTATCACGCACGGAGGGTCACCTTTGCCGAAGACCGCGAGCGATTCCAGGACGCTTGCCTCCAAGAAACCGCCGACCCGGCGCAGGCCTGGCGCGATCACCGGGCCCACATCGACGATTGGCGTGGACGCGCCCTCCAGGTGAAGCCGAAACGCACGCCGCCGCTCACACGCTGGTTCTGGTCTAGGCAGCGTCGCGCGGTTTCGATTCCCGGCTAGCCGTGCTACGCGCCCATCGCTTAACTTGGGAGACCCTGGGATGAATCGATTCTTGCTTTTGGTAAGCGCCCTCGTTGCGCTCAGCGCTGCGGCCTGCAGCAGCAACGACAGCGGCGGCACTGCGCCGGACGCCCCCTTTGCCCCTCAAGCCGACACGAGCGAGGGGCTTACCAATGTCTCCGCCGATCTCATGGAAATCTTGGAGAATGGGGCGCTGCACGGTGCGTGCGAAGCGTATTGGGATGCCGCTGCCGATGGGACCGACACACGCCGTGCGCGACTGCTGTGCGGCAAGGAAATGTTCTTCTACGAAGGCTTCGACACGGTCGGCGTGCCCACCGTGCTGCTCGAAACCAACATGGCGTTGTTTCCGGACCTCATCGGAGCAGGCGCAACTGGCGTCGGCATGATCGAAGACCCGACTTCCGGGGACGCGCTGCCACTTGGGTTCGGCCCCGGCAAAGACTTCGCCGAGGGCGTCCCGAGCCTGGCGTTCACCTGCGCGAGCTGTCACTTCAGCCAGCTGCCTGATGGCCGCTATGCGATGGGCGCGCCCAATCACGATTTCGAGTACGGCGAGCTCAACCTTGCCATCGCGGTCTTGCCGACTGCCACCATCCTTCAAGAAGACCTGGACCCGGCCGCCGAGGCGAAGCTCGCGCCGTACTTCAAGGCCATCGAGGACGACCCCAGTGTCGTCGACGGGCTCATCGCATCGCTTGCGCCACTCATCGGTGCTGGAGCGAGCATTCCCGAGTTCAGCGCGGAGACTCAGGCCGCCTACGCAGGTTGGAAGCCCGGCACGATGGATTTCGTGATCACGCCGTTGCCGCTGGACGACGAGGTTCACACCGTCAGCAAGATCATGTCGCTCTGGGGGATCGCCGACGAGGCAGACGTTGCTGCCTACGAGATGGACGGGGCACTGCTGGCTCACACGGGTGTGACCGCCAGCGTCGCGAATTTTCTCGAGGGTTTCGTCATTCTTGGTGACGGCGACCTAGACGCATGGGACGAGAAACGGCTTGGCCCGCTGGATGACTATCTCCACTCGTTGCGCGCGCCAAAGAACCCCGAGCCGTCCGACGCGGCTCTCGTTGCCGAAGGACAGCAGCTGTTTGAGACCGCAGGCTGCATCTCCTGTCATGACGGCGCCCGCGGTTCGAGCCGCACCGTCTACACCTTCGACGAGATCGGCTCCGACACCGCCATGATGTACTGGCTCGATCCCGATCTCGATGGGCAGCCCTGTTGCGACGTCGACTTGCTCGGGCGCGATGCGCTGACGCACGGCCTCCGCGCGCAACGGCTCACCGGGGTTTGGTCGGCCAAGCGGCTGCTGCACAACGGTTCCGTCGACTCGCTCGAGGATCTCTTCTGCGTGAACGGCATGCGACCCACGATCAGCGAGTCGCCCTACAGCGATCGTGGTCACATGTTTACGTGCGACGGGCTCTCGGAGACCGAAAGAGCGGCGCTGATCGCGTACCTACGCTCCCTTTGACCGACTACCGCGAGTGGCGGAAACCCGCGCCGGCGCGCTAGCGGCTGTGTTCGAGGAGCCAGTCCGTGACCAGGTCCGCGTAGGCCGGCTCCTCTCCGCCGGGCGGGTAGAAGAACGGTGTGTGGGGCGCGTCTTGAATCGTCCAGAGTGCAGCGTCGATGCCTTCCTGGCAGCCCGTGCGGTACGCAACCTGCTCCGTCTCGTCCCCGTCGACCATGGCGATGAGGTTCACGTTGCCAAGAGTCGTCGGCGCGTCCGTGTCGCAACCGGCCTCCGCGGCGAAGAACTCGACAGAGTCGACCGCGCCCGGATAGAGGTCGGGCACACCGTCGTAGAATATCGTAGTGTCGGCGGTCCCGTGCACGGCAAGTACGCTCACCGGCACCGTCCTGGGCTGACACTCGGCCGGGGTTGCGAACGTGGAGCCCGCGAGGCTGACGATTGCTGTGATGCTCTCCGACGCCTCGCACGCCATTCGGAACGACATGAAGCCTCCGTTCGAATAACCGATCAGGTACACACGCTTTTCGTCGATGTTGTAGATCCCCTTGGCCTCTTCGATCAGCCCGGTCAGATAGGCGACGTCGTCGATGGCGTCGTCCGGGTCGCAACAGAACGTGGCGCCGTTCCAGAAACGCTCGCCATCCTCATTGAGCGTGCCGTCAGGCATGACCATCACCAGGTCTTTTTCGTCGACCATGTCGACCAGCCGGAAAAACTCGGCCTGAAGCTGCCCGCTGGCGCCGAAGCCATGCAAGACGACCACGAGCGGGTGCCCGACCGTTGGATCATAGCCTCCCGGAATGTCCACCGCGGCAGGTCGCTCGCCGCCGATTGTGAGGGGCGGATCCGCGGAGAATGCCGTGCCGCCGCTCCCACCTGTGCCGCCACTCCCAGCCGTGCCACCGGTCCCGGCCGTGCCACCACTACCGCCGGCGCT
>CAYZDM010000421.1:0-3489 GCA_964476875.1 uncultured Sandaracinaceae bacterium
GACGGGTGAGTCTGTTTCTAGAGGCCAATGTGACCCCGAACCTATCATCTCCCCGCGAAAGCACGCCCGACGGGTCGCAAGTGCGCGTCGCGCTGATCACGATCCAGCTGCTCTTCGGGATCAACTACCTGGCGGCCAAGGTGGTGGTCACGGCCGGTGGCGAGCCCGCGGCGGCGGCCATGCAGATGCATTGCCGAACGTCGGGGTTCACGAAGACCGAGCGCGACCCATGGGTCAACATGTTACGGGTGACCGCCGAGTGTACGGCGGCTGTGCTCGGAGGCGCTCAGAGCATCGCGACCACGCCGTTCGACTCCGTGATCGGACCCGCCGATGCGCTGGCCGAGCGCGTCGCGCGTAATACACAGGTGGTCCTGCGCGATGAATCCCACCTTGGGGCGGTGGCGGATCCGGCTGGCGGCAGCTGGTTCGTGGAGGCCCTCACAAACGATTTGGCGCGTTCGGCGTGGAAAGAATTTCGATCGATCGAGGGCAGCGGAGGAATCATTGCGGCGCTCGGCTCGGGCCGCATCGTCGACGCTGTCGGTGAGGTGGCTGATTCGAGAGAGAAGTGGATCGCTCGGCGCAAGACGCCCATCGTCGGCGTGAGCGAGTTCCCGAATTTGAAAGAAGCCACCGTCGAACGTGAGGCCGTCACCAAGGACGATATCCAGAGCCTGCTCAAGGCCTCGATCGATTCACTCGACCTCGGCGCCCAGGGAGAGGGGCTTCGTACCCTCGTACGCATGGCGAACGACATGGAGCGCGAGCCCGGCGCACTCACCGACGCTTGCCTTGGGCTCACCAGCACCGGTGCTGACATGTACAGCGTCGCTACGGTGTTGCAGCACGGCCAACCGGATTTTCATGTAGAACCGTTGCTTCAGTGGAGGTCTGCGGAGCTGTGGGAGGAGCTTCGCGGTCGGAGCGATCGGAGTGAGACACGCCCTGCGGCGTTTCTCGCGAATCTCGGTTCCATCCCGTCGCATACGGTGCGCGCTACCTGGACGCAGAACCTCCTCTCCGCCGCAGGCGTCGAAGCGTTGACGAACGATGGTTTCGCCGATGCCGACCAGCTCGCCGCGGCCTGGGAAGGTTCGTCCGCCGCGCTAGCTGTCGTTTGCGGGAGCGATGCCGACTACGAAACCCTGCTCGAACCTTCGGTCGCGGCCTTGAAGGCCGCTGGGTGCCCCTTGGTGTTGGTCGCCGGGCGCCCCGGGGAGCGGGAGTCTGCACTTCGTGAAGTTGGAGTGAGTGACTTCGTGTTCGTCGGTGCAGACGTGCTGACTGTGATGACCCAGGCCCTCGACTCTGTGGGAGTGCAACGATGAGCCGCTTGCCCGACTTCAGCACAATCGATTTCGACGCGACCGTCGAGGGGAGCTCCTCTTCGCTCGCGGATTGGAAAGTGCTTGCAGGCGACGCAGCCGAGCAAGCCTGGCACACGCCCGAAGGCATCGCGGTCAAGCCAACCTATACAGCGGAGGATCTCGGGCCGGTCACTCACCTCGAGACCATGCCGGGGATTCCCCCGTTTCTACGGGGACCGTATTCGACGATGTACGTTCGACGCCCGTGGACGGTCCGGCAGTACTCGGGGTTCTCGACTGCCGAGGCGAGCAACGCGTTCTATCGGCGGAATCTCGCGGCGGGGCAGAAAGGCCTCTCCATCGCCTTTGATCTAGCGACGCACCGTGGTTACGACTCCGACCATCCGCGCGTCGCGGGCGATGTGGGGATGGCGGGTGTGGCCATCGACTCCATCAAGGACATGCGCATTCTTTTCGACGGCATTCCGCTCGACAAGATGAGCGTATCGATGACGATGAACGGCGCGGTGCTGCCGATTCTGGCGCTCTATATCGTTGCGGCCGAGGAGCAGGGCGTCGAACCGAAGCAGCTCGCGGGCACCATCCAGAACGACATTCTCAAAGAGTTCATGGTGCGCAACACGTACATCTATCCGCCATCGCCGTCGATGCGGATCGTGGCCGACATATTCAAGTACACCGCCGCAAACATGCCGCGCTTCAACAGCATCAGCGTGAGCGGCTACCACATGCAGGAAGCCGGCGCGACGCAGGACCTCGAGCTTGGCTACACACTGGCGGATGGACTCGAGTACGTCCGAACTGGGCTTTCAGCGGGCCTCACGGTCGACGAGTTCGTTCCCCGTATCAGTTTCTTCTGGGGAGTGGGCATGAACTTCTTCATGGAGATCGCCAAGCTTCGCGCGGGGCGGCTACTGTGGGCTAAGCTGATCCAGCAGTTCCAGCCGAAGAATACGAAGAGCCTGGCGCTTCGTACCCATTGTCAGACGTCGGGATGGAGCCTGACGGCACAGGATGCGTACAACAACGTTGTCCGCACGTGCATCGAAGCGATGGCGGCCACACAGGGCCACACGCAGAGTCTTCATACCAACTCGCTCGACGAAGCCATCGCGCTCCCGACCGACTTCAGCGCTCGCATCGCTCGCAATACTCAGCTCTATCTACAGCTCGAGAGTGGGACGACCAACGTCATCGACCCTTGGGGCGGCAGCTACTACGTCGAGCGGCTTACTCACGAACTGGCGCTCTCGGCCTTGGCCCACATCAAGGAGGTCGAGGAGCTCGGCGGGATGACGAAGGCGATCGAAGCGGGGCTCCCCAAGCTTCGCATCGAGGAAGCGGCGGCCCGAACCCAGGCGCGTATCGACTCCGGCCAGCAAACGATCGTCGGGATCAACAAGCACCGCCTCGACAAAGAAGACCCGCTCGATGTCTTGAGGGTCGACAATACCGCTGTCCGGGAGGCGCAGATCGCGCGTCTTCAGGAGCTTCGCGCGGAGCGGGACGAGGCCGCTCTGAGGCCGAAACTTGAGGCATTGACCAAGTGCGCCGAAACTGGTGAGGGAAATCTGCTCGAGCTGGCGATCGACGCGGCCAGGCATCGAGGCACGGTCGGAGAGATCAGCGATGCCCTCGAGCGCGTATGGGGCCGTTACCAAGCGACGATTCGGAGTATTGAAGGCGTGTATCGAAGCGAAGTGGGTAAAGATTCGGATGCCGTCGACCGCGTGCGAGCACGAAGCGACGAGTTCTTGGAGAAGCACGGTCGGCGGCCGCGCATCCTCGTAGCCAAGATGGGGCAAGACGGTCACGACCGCGGTCAGAAGGTGATCGCCACAGCGTTCGCGGACCTCGGCTTCGATGTCGACATTGGCCCGCTCTTTCAGACGCCCGAGGAGAGCGCGAAGCAGGCGATCGAGAACGACGTGCACATCATTGGGGCGAGCTCACTTGCGGCGGGACACCTGACTCTGGTTCCGCAACTCAAACAGTCTCTCAAAGATCTTGGCCGAGAGGACATCCTCGTCGTCGTGGGCGGTGTGATCCCGCCCGAGGATTACGAGGCACTGCGTGATGCGGGGGCCGTGGCGATCTTCGGTCTCGGTACCGTCATCGGCGACGCGGCGCTCGAGCTTCTGGAGCAGCTCGACACCCA
>CAYZDM010000422.1:0-3477 GCA_964476875.1 uncultured Sandaracinaceae bacterium
GCTTTTTTTATTGTAGCATCGATTCTTTCGTTTGAAATGGGTCACCGATTGGTGGCCCATTTGCTTTTTAAGGACGAAACCCAAAAAGAAACGGCCTACCTCGGGAGGCAGGCCGTTGATTCTGGGATGTCGGGGTCGTTAGCCGACGTCCTGGAGGGCATCCTTGGCCCAAAGCTTCTGTTTCTTGAGTTGTTGAAGCTCTACCTCCTCGACAGGAGTGAGACTCAGCCGGCCATCGAGGGCGTCGATGCGCTCGGCAAGCTGAGCATGCTTCTTCTCGAGATGCGACTTCTGTCGCTCTGCTGGGATGATTCGAGCGTGCTGCTTGGACATGTCACCTCCGGGGTGTTGACGGGGTTCACAAGCTAACCAATCAAGAGTCGAGGCGCGGCCGCGCAGGCCGCTTGTCTATCCTAGGGATCTGGGCGCGAATGATCAATCCCACTTTTGGGGGAATTGTGGTTGGCTTGTGCCTCTATCTTCACCGTGAATACTAACCCCTTGGGAGCGTTCAACAGTTGATGACCTCTAGGTTTGGGCCGATAGGTTTGGGATTTACACTGTTGGCGCTCGGCGCCACTGGCGCGGCGCAGGAGGGCAAGGCGCTGGATCCTGCGGTGGTGCTTGGTCTCGTGCAGTCGTTCTACGACCAAACCACGACGCTCCAGGCTGATTTTCAGCAAACCCGATACACCCGCCTCTACGATCGCTACGATCGTGCCAAAGGGAAGGTCGTCTTCAAGAAGCCCGGAATGATGCGCTGGGACTACGCCCAGCCCAACGGCCAGGTATTCGTCAGCAACGGCAAGAAGCTGCTGATCTACCAACCGCCAGAGGAGGGGGAAAAGCGCGGGCAGTTGATCGAGCGTGATGTGAATGAGGATCAGCTCCCCTCCGCGTTTTCGTTCTTGCTTGGCAACGGCAAACTCGACGAGGACTTTGAAGTCCGATTGCTCGAGCACGACAACGAGAGCTTCCAAGACGGCTACGTCCTGCAGCTCGTCCCCCGCAGGCCGACGCCCAACTATGAGCAGCTCGTTTTCTACGTGCGTACGTTGACCCATGGCGGAAAGCGCGCGGGTGTCGTCCAGCGTGTGCTGATCATCGATTCGGCTGGCAACCGGAACCGATTCGATTTCGCCAAGATCAAGTTCAATCGTGACGTGCCCAACAAGCGCTTCAGCTATCGCCCGCCGAAGGGGACCGACAGGGTCAAGCCGTGACCGCGGGTTCGATCGAGCGCTGAGCCTGAAGTTGGCGAATCGCTTCGGTGAGCGCAGCCCGGTCGTTGGGCGGGACGAGCCGCGTGCTTGCATGGTCGCGCAGGTGATCGGGAATTGCCCCTGCTTCAGTGGCGATGATCGGAAGCGCGCGCGCCTTGGCTTCGAATAGGACCGTTGGCAGTCCGTCCAGCGGGCGCGAAGGCACCACGATCGCATCGCAAGCACGAAACAGGGCCTCTTTTCGTTCGCCCACGACCCGGCCCTCGAAGGTCGTGTGGATCTGAAGGCGTCGCGCGAGCCTGCGGAGTTCGTTGAGCTCGGGGCCCACTCCAGCGATCCGTACGCTGATCGGCTCTTGCAATGCGGCCGCGGCGTGTAGAAGCTGGTCGAAGCCCTTCACCGGCACTAGGCGACCCAAGCAGAGCACGGTGAAGCGGTCGATTCCCAAGCGCCGACGCAGCTCGGACCGACTCTCAGGCAATGGTCGTGGCCGCTCGATCGGCATGGGGCCCACGCACGAGGTCACAGAGGATGGATCGACGCCAGCTGTCGCGAAGAAGCATTCCCGCATGGTGCTGCTCAGAAACCACATCGAGGTGGCCCCCTTCGCGATGGTCCGAGCCAACGGCTCACCGCCCGGAATCTTCGCGAGCCATCGGACTTCGGTGGCGTGCGCAATGCAGAGATGGGCGCGGCCCGCCGCCGTTCTCGAGGCAACCCATCCACACGGAACGCACCAGGAGCTGATCAGCGCGTCGCAATCGGCCAGCTCGCGTTCCGAGGCATGATGAAGCGCGGCGGCGAAGCTTGCCGCGCCCACCCATCTTGCCGGCCGAAGGCGCATGTTGTCGGGGGCACCGCTACCGTAGAAGGTTTGTTGTAGCGAACGCGGCCGCGCATAGGGGACCCACCTCACCTCGATTCCCGGCCAGTGCGGCACCGGAAGCCGATGACGGGGCTCCGGGGCCAGCACGCGAACGCTGTGGCCGGCCTCGACCAACCCGCGAGCCAACGTCAGTAGGAACGAACCGGCGCAGTCGCCCTCGAAGCGCGGAAAGCCGGTCGTGAGAAGGCCGATCTTCATGGTCGAGCGACCTACTCGACAGTGACGGTCTTCGCCAGGTTGCGTGGTTGATCGACGTCGGTGCCCTTGTGGTCGGCGACGCAGTACGCATACAGCTGCAACGGCACGACGGTCACGAACGGGGTGAGGGCCTCGTGCGTCGCTGCTACCTCGACGAAGCGATCGCACTGCGACTGGGCCTGCGTATCGCCTACGGTCGTGACACCGATGATCTTCGCCTCGCGCGCCCGAGCTTCTTGCATGTTGCTGGAGACGCGATCGTAGTGACGGTCCTGCGGCATGATCACGACCACCGGCACGTGCGCGTCCAGTAGAGCGATCGGTCCGTGTTTCATCTCGCCTGCGGCATAGCCCTCGGCGTGCACGTAGGATATTTCTTTCAGTTTGAGCGCGCCCTCGAGGGCCATCGGGAAACTGAGGCCTCTTCCCAGGAACAGGACATCCCGCGCCTCAGCGAAGTCGCGCACGATGTCGGTAATGACCAAGTGCGTCTCCCGAAGGCGTTCCGCGATCTCGTTCGGGATGCGAGCAAGCCCTTCGACGAGCTCCGTGGCCTGCTTGCCGTCAATGCTGCCTCGGCGCCGACCAAGCCAAATGCTGAACATCAGCAGATTAGCGAGCTGTGCCATGAAGCACTTCGTCGAGGCGACACCAATTTCCGGCCCGGCATGAGTGTAGAAGCTCGCGTCGGCCATCCGCGGAATCGCGCTGCCATTGACGTTGGCGATTGCGAGCACCTGGGCCCCCCGTGCCTTGGCCTCCTTCGCGGCCATCTCCTTGACCATGGCCTCCGTTGAGGGAGCCTGCGCCTGCTCGAGGGCGAGCTCCAGTGCTGAGTCGCTGAACGTCTTGTCCGCAGGTGCCAGCGGGACGTAGAAGGCCGACGACTGCATCAGCGCCTTCATCGCCAACGTGAGATTGGGGTCCAGCCGCAGCCCGGTGTCGCGCAGCACGGCCATCCCCGCGGTGAACACATCATCGAAGTCCGCTCCCGAGCCCTTGCCGTACCGGGCCATCCGGCGCTCGAACGTGCGCACGAAGTTCGCGTCGTCCACCGGGCGGAACGGCACACTCAGCGCCCGCAGCTGGGAGGCCATCGCTGTCATGTCCCCGTTGACGACGGTCCACAGCAATGCGAGCAGGTTGATCCGTTGGGCCACGGAGAGCTCG
>CAYZDM010000423.1:0-3473 GCA_964476875.1 uncultured Sandaracinaceae bacterium
GACGAAGAGCGCCGGGTCCTCACTGAACGTAAGGAGGGCGATCCCACGAGGGTCGTTTGCATCCGCGTAGACGACTGCTGGAATGTCGGATTCCTTGAGCGCAGACAGCAACGCGTCTTGGTTAGAGGCCACCGAAGCCCCGGTCGGCACCTGATAGACCAACAACTGCATGAATAGGCGGCGATCCATGAGCTGCGGCTCCCCGTCCTTGGGGGCGCCCCGCTCACGTGTGTCGATCGTTGGCAAACCCTCCGGCGCGCCGCCGCGATGTCCTGGCGAATGACCCATGAGGGGCTCATAGCGCTTTTGGGACCCCGCTGCACAGTGTAGGCTCGCCAAACTTCCTCATGATGCGCGCGTTCAAGATCTTGGCTGCGATTTTGGTCCTGGGCCTTTTGGCTCTGGTCGCTGTGGCCTACTCGATGAACGAGCCAAGACCCGTGGGGCAACCCGGGCCGGAAGCCGATTCGCTCGCGCGGTCAATGGAGACCGCGGTCCGGAAGGACGCCTGGGACAAGACGGGCGCTGTGCGCTGGTCGTTCTTCGAGCGGCACCACTACGTGTGGGATCGGCAGCGCGACCTGGTGGAACTCCGCTGGGGAGATTCGCGAGCACTGTTTCACACCGCAGATAAGAGCGGCCGTGTCTGGAGCCGAGGAGTCGAGCAGCTCGACGCCGATGCCAAAGAGGCCCTAGCCACTGCATACGCCTACTGGATCAACGACTCCTTCTGGCTCAACCCCGTGGTGAAGTTCTTCGACCCGGGCATCGAGCGCTCGCTAGTTAAACTCGATGATGGGCGCGACGCACTACTGGTCAGCTACACCTCGGGCGGCGTGACGCCAGGTGACGCCTACCTGTGGATGAGCGACACCGCCGGCCTGCCGACGAGTTGGCGCATGTGGGTTCAGATCATTCCCATCGGGGGTATCGAAACCACATGGCAAGGCTGGGTCGACCTGACCACCGGCGCAAAGGTGTCGACCGAACACGAAGGCTGGAATCGAGTGATGACGTTCATCACCAACGTCGAAGGGGCCGATACCTTCGACGCGTTGGGCGTCGAACCCGACTTGTTCGATCCGATTCTTCAGGACTGAGCGCGCCGCGTCACTCCGAAGACGCCGAGCACGACGAAGATCGCACCTACGATGCTGAGCGCGTTGGGGTACTCGCCGAAGAGGAGAACGCCCCACGCATACGCGAGCACGATCTGGAGGTACGTGACCGAGGAGGCGCGGCCGGCTCTTTCGAGCTTGAAGCCCTTCGTGATCTCGATTTGACCGAGCTGAGCGGCCACTCCGATGCCGAGGAGAAGGAGCCACTCGAACCCCTGTGGGAGAACGAGACCCTCGACCGCGAGAATCGGTAGCGATGCGGGCCCTGTAACGAGCGGGAAGTAGAGCACCACAACCATGTGATGTTCCGTGGCACCGAGGCGGCGGATTACCACGTAGGCGATCGCGGAAAAGATCGCGCCGACGATGCCCACGGCGACGGCCACCTGGTCGAGAGGCGCGCCACTCTCGAACAGGAACGTGGGTTGAGCCACGAGAACGACGCCAGTCATGCTGCAAACCGTGGCCAACACATCGATCATGCGCAGCTGCTCTTTGAGCGCGAAGACCGCGATCAGCGCGGCCAGCATGGGGTTGCAGAACTGGATCACGGTCGCGTCCGCGAGCGGGAGGTGGGCGATCGCGTAGAAATAGCAACTCAGGCCCATGAAGCCTGCAAAGCCCCGCATCAGGAGGAGCTTCTTGTTGTTCCCCCACGGATAGATGCCCAGGCGCCGAATCACCCACCAGCTCATGACGAGCGTGACGACGACGCGAGCCAGCACGAGCTCCATGGTAGGAAGCCGTTCGCTTGCGAGCTTGGCGAACACGCTCATCACGCTGAAAAAGAGCGTGCCCACCACCATGTGACGGATCCCTGGCGTGAGACGATGCCAAAGTGGGAAGAGGGCCGGCACGCCGCGCGTTCTGTCTGCAAATGCGCTGGGCGCAAGCTGGTGATAGGAGAATCGCATGAGAACGCTGACGAGAAGCTTCGCGCAGGGGCTCTTGGTCCTTGCACCGGTCGCCATCACCATCTGGATCGTCTGGTTCGTAGTCACGACACTCGATCAGTGGTTTGGCACGTCTGTACCCGGCCTCGGCATCGTCGTCGCCGCGGCTGGAATCACGTTGATCGGCTACCTCACCGGCAACGTCGTCGGCGACAAGCTGGTGTCATGGATGGAAGCAGGCATGCAGCGGGTGCCCCTGATTCGAATCCTGTACAACTCGATGAGAGACCTCTTTGGTGCATTCGTCGGCTCAAAGAAGAAGTTCGACAAGCCTGTGGCGGTAGAGATCAATCCGCACGGTCTCAAGGTGCTCGGCTTCCTCACGAGCGATGGGTTCGATGATCCCCACCTCGCAGGGCACGTGTCCGTGTATCTTCCGGAGTCCTACAACTTCGCCGGGAATCTGATCGTAGTACCGAAGGAGCGCGTGCATTCGCTCGATGCCGACGGCGCGGAGTTCATGGCGTTCATCATCTCAGGAGGTGTAACGGCCATGCACGCTGCCCAGACGATGCTGGACGTCCCCAAGTCCTAACGGGCGGGAGCGATCGGCAGGGGCCGTTGCTGGCGTCGGCGCTCATAGACGCTAGGATCGCCCTCGGAGCAAGACATGGCATCAGTAGTTTTCGAATCGCCGCACGACCTCAAGGACGCGGTCGGCAAGCACCTGGGATACAGCGAGTGGCTGACGATCGCGCAGGATCGGGTGGACCAGTTCGCCGATGCCACCGACGACCATCAATGGATTCACGTCGACGTCGAGCGCGCCAAGACCGGGCCTTTCGGCGCGACGATCGCGCACGGCTACCTCACGCTTTCCCTGGTTAGTTCGTTCATGCCTCAGATCTTCGAGGTGCGCGGATTCGAGTTCGCAGTGAACTACGGCACCAACAAGGTTCGGTTTCCGGCGCCCGTCAAAGTGGGGTCGCGCATCCGCGGTGGCGCGGAGGTACTCTCTGTGGAGGAGTCCAAAGGCGGCATCCTGTCCGTAGTGCGCGTGACCGTCGAGATCGAAGGCGAGGACCGCCCCGCCCGCATCGCCGAACCCGTCAGCCTCTACTTCCCCCAAAAATAGCCGCACCCCCCACTTAACCCTTCCAAAAAGGGGACTGTCCCCTTTTCCCAGGGGTTAATGGGCGCGGGGTCGGCTTGGATGTCGCTCCGGTGCCAGCGGGTTATGATGGGGAGATGAGACTCTGCATTGTGCTCGGCTTCTTGGTGGCGTCTGCGATCGGTTGTGGCGACAGCAATTCGGATGGGCCGGGCGGGTCCGCAGGCACAGGTGGAGTGGCCGGGTCAGGCGGGTCCGCGGGTACGGGTGGAGCAGCCGGGTCCGGTGGGTCAGGGGGTACGTTCGTGCCCCCGGCGGACTCGTTCAGCGTGAAGTGGGGCCCGACGATGG
>CAYZDM010000424.1:0-3455 GCA_964476875.1 uncultured Sandaracinaceae bacterium
GGGGCTGCTCGTTCCCGATAATCTCCGGCAGACGCGCCCGCATGAAATACCAGGCCCCCATGTTCCACGGCTCCTCTTGCACCCAGACCAGGTCGACGTCCTTCGGGTAGGGCGCCAGTCGTTGTTGGAGCTCGCTCGCACGAAGCGGGTAGAGCTGTTCGACTCGGAGAATGCCGATGTCGTCGACTTCGTCTTTCTCTCGCCGTTCGAGAAGGTCGTAGTAGATTTTGCCGGTGCACATCACGAGGCGGCGTGACTTGCTGGGGTCGATCGTAGGTTCGTCAGGGATGATTCGTTGGAACGCACCCTCCGCCAGCTCGTCCATCGTGCTGATCGCTCTGCGGTGTCTAAGCAGGCTCTTGGGGCTCATGACGATCAGCGGCTTTCGCCACGGGCGTCGCACCTGACGTCGAAGGCAATGAAATAGCTGCGCGGGGGTCGTGAGGTTGACGACCTGCATGTTGTCTTCTGCGCAGAGGAGGAGGAACCGTTCGAGGCGAGCACTCGAGTGCTCCGGGCCTTGGCCCTCCATCCCGTGCGGAAGCAACATCACCAAGCCGCTCAAACGGTGCCATTTGTCTTCAGACGAGGAGATGAACTGGTCGATGATCACCTGCGCGGCGTTCACGAAGTCCCCGAACTGCGCTTCCCAGCAGACCAAGGCATCGGGCGAATCGAGCGAATAGCCCCACTCGAAGCCGACGACGCCGGCTTCCGACAGGGAGCTGTCGTAGATCTCCAAGTGGGCTTGATCGGGACTCAGATGGCCGAGCCGCGTGTACCGCCGGCCGGTCTTCGAGTCGAAGATCACAGCGTGGCGATGGCTGAAGGTGCCGCGTCGTACGTCCTGCCCCGTGAGGCGGCACCGGTCACCTTCCAGAAGGAGGCTTGCGAACGCCAAATTCTCCGCCGTGCCCCAGTCGACGCCTTCCCCCGTTTTCAGAACCTTGCGCTGCTTGTCGAGTACGAATCGTTCGATTCGTGGGTGAGGGGTAAACCAGTCGGGGTAACTGGTGAGCTTCTCGAGGGCGTCGTCGAGCCGGGCTCTTGGAAACCGCGTGTCCGCATCGGCGACGTCTAAGTCACTGCCGCCTCGATACGAGGTCCATAGTCCCTGCATGGACGCCGGGATCAAGTTGTAGTTGCCATTCTTTCGAGTGTCTTCGAGGGCGTTCTCGAGATCGTTCTGGCGACGCCCTTTGATCTCTTCGGCCTGCTCCACCGACACCTTTCCCGTCTTGACGAGGTGTTGGATGTACACCTCGCGAACCGTTTGTTTGCGGTCGATGGCGGCGTACATCTCCGGCTGCGTGAACCTGGGTTCGTCGCCCTCGTTGTGGCCGTATTTCCGGTAGCAGAAGAGATCGAGCACGACGTCGCCGTGAAATCGCTGCCGATACTCTGTCGCCAAGGTCACCGCCTGCGCGACAGCTTCCGGATCTTCGCCGTTCACATGGAACACCGGACAACGCAGCATGCGGGTGATGTCCGTGCAGTACGCGGTAGAGCGCGAGTCTTCTGGGTTGGTGGTGAACCCGATCTGGTTGTTGACGACGACGTGAACCGTTCCGCCCGTCTCGTATGCCTGTAGACGACTCAGATTCAGCGTTTCGGCGACCACCCCTTGGCCTACGAACGCCGCGTCGCCGTGGATCAACAAGGGCAACACGGTGACGCGATCCGTATCGGCCTTGCGATCTTGTTTGGCACGCACGCGGCCTTCCACGACTGGATTCACCCACTCGAGATGGCTCGGGTTGAACGCCAGTGTCATGTGGATGTTGTTGCCGCTCGCGGTCTTTCGATCGAGCGAGTAGCCGAGGTGGTACTTGACGTCGCCCCGGCCCACATACTTCTCCGGGTCATCGTCCTCGAAGCCGGCGAAGATCTGCCGAACGTTCATCTCCATGATGTTGACCATCACGTTGAGGCGTCCTCGATGTGCCATGCCGATGACGATTTCTTCGACGCCGAGCTCCGATGCCCGCTCCGTGAGGATATCCAGCATCGGGATGACGCTCTCCCCGCCTTCGAGTGAGAAACGCTTGGCCCCGGTGTACTTGGTGTGCAGGAACTGTTCGAAGATTTCGGCGTCGGTGAGCTTGGTAAGGATGCGAATCTGCTGTTCGCGACTGAGATCGATGTGGTTGCCCGTCAGCTCCATCCGTTCGCGGAGCCAATCGCGTGCTTCTCGGTTTTCGAGGAACGTGAACTCGACGCCGATGGTTCTCGCGTAGGTGTCCTTCAGTCGCTCGAGTACCGAGCGGAGAGGCTCGGTGGGCGGTCCAGCCAAGTTGCCGGTTGCGAAGATCGTCTCTGGATCGACATGCGCCAGACCGTAGCGCTTGAGCACGAACTCGTCGTCGGGAGGCCCCTTGTGCAGCCCCAGCGGGTCCAGGTCCGCGTAGAGGTGGCCGCGCACGCGGTATGCGTTGATCAACGCAGAGAGACGCGCCTGCAGTTCATTGGCGGCAAGCACTTCGGAGGACGGGGGGAATGAGGTTCGCTCTACAGGCAGGAGCGGGGCCAGCGTGTTCTCCGCGGACGGTGGCAGGAACACCGAGTCGCGTGCGCTGTGATCGTCGGTGCTCGTAGACGGCTCTGCCATCGGCGAGCCGTTGCCATCCGAGGGCAGGGGTGCCGGACTCAGCATTCCCGTTGCCGTGACGGGCGCCATGATCGCGCCTGCACTCGAGATCTGCGGCCAGTCCGTCGGAGTGAGGCTTTCGAAGTACACGCGCCACGCCTCAGCCACCGCAAGTGGGTTGTCCACCCACTTGAGAAACTGTTCCTCGACCAGTCCCTGGTTTACGCCGAAATCTGCGGTCATCTCCGATTCGTCGCTCCCAAAACCCCGGTCGCGGCAGAGCCTAACCCGTTCACTCCCGAGGTGCTAGCGACCGGGCTGGTCGCATCGAACAACTTGGCCCATCATGGTCCCGATGACCCGAATCTTCATCGTTCTCTCGGGGTTGCTCGGCTTCAGCGCCGTGGCTTTGGGCGCCTTCGGTGCGCACGGTTTGCGATCTCGATTAGAGGCGCTCCCCGATGGCGTGAAGCGACTCGACTGGTGGAACACGGCAGCCCACTACCACCTCACCCATGCGTTGGCGCTCGGACTCGTGGCGTGGTTGGTTCATCGAGGCGCGGGCACATCGGCGACACTCGCGGGTTGGTCGTTCGTGACTGGCGTCGCCCTTTTCAGTGGCAGCCTCTATCTGATGACGATCACGGGCCAGACCAAGCTGGGTGCGGTGACCCCGGTGGGGGGCCTGTTCTTTCTGATCGGTTGGGCCGCGGTGATGGTAGCGGGTTGGCGACTCGGCGCCGACAGCTAGCGTTGTTGCTGCTGCTGTTGAGCACGTATCTGCTCTTGTAGCTGCCTCATGACTTCGGGCGGAAGTTGCGGTTGCTGCCCGCCTCCAGGCGGCATGTTTGGCATGGCTGGCGGAGCC
>CAYZDM010000425.1:0-3455 GCA_964476875.1 uncultured Sandaracinaceae bacterium
CGTCGGTGCCGAGTACATCTTCGGCCGCGAGATCGTCGAAGAGCACATGGATGCATGCATCAAGGCCGGCCTGAAGATGTCGGGCATCAACGCCGAGGTCATGCCGGGGCAGTGGGAGTTCCAGATCGGACCCGCAGGCATCACTGAAGTGGGCGACCACATGTACATGGCGCGCTACCTCCTCGGCCGCATCGCCGAGACCTACGGCGTGGACATTTCCTACGACGCCAAGCCGGCCAAGGGCGACTGGAACGGCGCAGGCTGCCACACCAACTTCAGCACGAAGGCCATGCGTGAAGACGGCGGCCTCAAGATCATCCACGAGTACTGCGAGAAGCTCGGCACGCCCGAACGAGTCAAGGCGCACCTCGAGCACTACGGTGCTGGCCTCGAGGAACGCCTCACCGGCGCCCACGAAACCGCGTCGTTCAGGGACTACACCTGGGGCGTGTCCGACCGAGGCGCCTCGGTCCGCATCCCGATGGCCACGGACCTCGATGGCAAGGGCTACCTAGAAGATCGCCGCCCCTGCGCAAACATCGATCCCTACACCATCGCTCGCCTCATGGCTGAGGTCGCCGAGTAGCCGACCCCCAACGCAACAGAACGACGCCGCGCTCCCCCGAGCGCGGCGTTCTTCGTTAAAGGGGACTGTCCCCTTTTCTTGGGGGTGGATGGACAGTAGGGAGTTGGGGTGTGGGGGTGGATTTCTGTTTTGGCGGTGCCGGTGGTGGGGCCGCTTCTCGTGGGATGGAAGATTTGGGACGAGGTTCGACGCACGATTAGTGAGGACCCGCTGGTTTGGGAAAAGCAGATCTGCGCGTTCGAGAAGATGGAGCGCAAGCGGCCTTCGGCCAAAGGGAGCGTCGTGTTCGCGGGGAGCTCGACGATTCGGTTCTGGGGAAGGCTCGCGGAAGACATGGCGCCCCTACCCACGCTTCAGCGCGGCTTCGGTGGCGCCAAAGTCAACGACGTCATCCACTACATGGACCGACTCATCACACCACACGAGCCCGCGATGGTCGTGCTCTACATCGGAAGCAACGATCTTCTCGACTTCGGCGGCAACCACCCCAAGAGCGTCGAACAGATGCAAGTGCTCTACGACACGCTCTTGAACCGACTGCACGATCGCATTCCGGATGCGCGCATCGTCGTGTTAGCCACCTTTCCCTCGCCGCTCAACGCGCGGAGGGCCCAGCAGATCGCGGCGGTCAACGAACACGTCCGTGTGACCGCCGAAAGCAGGCCCTGGCTAGACCTCATCAATGGGAACCACGTATTGCGCGCGCCCAATGGCGAGCCGGATCGATCCTTGTTTCTGTTCGATCGCGTACATCTAAACAGGATGGGTTACGCGCGATGGGCGCAAATCTTGCGCCCGAAGTTGCTCGCACATTGGCGACAACAATTGCACTGAACGCACGGTTCCGATATACGCCTAGACCATCGTGGCAAGTGAAGCGCAGCGAGCATGGGACCCCGGCGAAGTTAGCAGAGCGAGTCGGATCGAACTGAAGAGTGGCCGCGACCGACTCGCCGCAACGTCGAGACCACGCGGCTTGGTTCAGAAGTTTGCCTACAAGGCCGACGGCTTTTTGGTCTCGCAGATCGCGAAGCTTCAACCGGCCGATCTCAAGGAACCACCCGAGCTGCTGCACGATCTGACCGCATTCGCATCGAGCGACGACTACCGAGAGTATAGAGGCAACCCTGCGGGCCTGTTTCCCGCACCCGGCAGGATCGACGTCAAGAAGCGCTGGCTCGCGCCGCACCGCGTCGGGTTCGCGGAGTGGAGCTGGCAAAGCGTGCACCCCTTGGTTTTCAAGAGCATCGAGCACGAATACCGAAGCCACAGAGACAATCAGACCGCCCTGCTCCGCACCCTCAACCTCCGGATCAAGGGCAAGCCGATGGCGATCCTCGTCAACGGTTTTTCATCGGGTCACCACCTGATGGAACGTGTCGCGTGGCCGATTCGCGAGTTCAATCGCCAGGGCATCGGGGTGTCCTTGTTTGCGCTGCCGTTCCATGGCCCACGCGGTCACGCGTTTCCGCCGGAGTGGCCGCAGCAGGATACCGCGTTCACCATCGAAGGCTTCCGACAGGCGATCTGGGATCTGCAGATCGCAATTCGCGCCATGCGTGATGCCGGCGCAAGCCATGTCGGGGTCGTCGGCATGAGCCTCGGCGGCTACACCGCCTCGCTGCTCGCGACGGTCACCTCCGACGTCGACTTCGTTCTGTCGTACATTCCAATCGCAAGCGTTCCCGACGTGATGAACGACAACGACCTCGTTCCGGGCTCGGGCGACATGCAAAGGGCGCTCTACGAGGGCTACCGCGAGCAACTCGTTCCGATCACGCCGGCCTGCCGCATGCCCAAGGTCGAACCAAAGCGCGTGTCCATCATCTCGGGAGAGTTCGACCGCCTCGCCACCGTGAAACACGGAGCAAGGCTCGCCGACCACTTCGGCACCGAGCTCGTGAAGTTTCCCGGCGGACACATCGTTCAGAATCGTCGGGCGCAGGCGTTTCGCCAATCACTCGAGGGTTTCCAGAAAAACGGTGTGCTGCCCCGGAAACGATGGAAGAGGCCATTCAAGCGATAGAGTTCCAGCACGACAGGGAGTTCCTTTCCCGCGTCGTGCCACTGATGGAAACCTACGGGCGGTACTTCGACGCCGAGGTGCGTGGCCTCGAGCATCTGCCGGACTCGGGGCCCGTCTTATTGGTGGGCAATCACTCCGGTCCGAACTGCGACCCGGACACACCCGCCTTGATGGCGGCGTGGTACCGAAAGAACGGTGTGGACAATCCGCTCGTCGTGCTGAGCTATGCCCCGATCTTCGCCGTGCCCAAAATCGGAAATTTCTTCCGGCGCTTGGCCCAAGTGCCGGCCAATCCACAAAACGCCAGCGCCGCACTCGATAAGGGAGCCGCGGTACTGGTCTACCCTGGTGGACTCGAGGACATCGCGCGCCCGTGGAAGGAACGCAATCGCGTCGTTCTCGCCGGGCACAAAGGCTTCGTCAAACTCGCCATGCGAAAAGACGTTCCGGTGATACCCATCGTGAGCCACGGGGGGCACGAGTCGAGCATCGTCCTCACTCGCGGCCACCGCATCGCCAAAGCGCTAGGCCTCAACAAGTTCCGTACCTACAGCATGCCCCTGATCTTCACGATTCCGTGGGGTGTCGTCGTCGGTCCGATACCGTCATTTCCGATTCCTACAAAAGTCACGCTGCAGGTCTGTGAGCCACTCGACTGGAGCTCGCGAAACGCCGACGATCCTTCGGATGTGCAGCGTTGCTACGACGAGATCGAATCCGTCATGCAGCGTGCGTTAGACGGACTGGCCAAAGAACACCCCTTCCCGATTGTCACGCGCCTCGTCAATCTGCTCAAACGAAAATAGCGCTCAGTACGACTTCGGCAGCTCGAGCGAATGCTGT
>CAYZDM010000426.1:0-3452 GCA_964476875.1 uncultured Sandaracinaceae bacterium
CACTCGGGCGAGGGTGTTCTCGTCACGAAGGAACGGATGAAACCCTTCGGGGTCCTCGTGGAACTTGGTCGGAAACGGTTCGAGTGCGTCGAGATCGGGAAGCGGCCACGGCTCCGCCCCATTGGCGAGGTAGCCGTCGGTGAGCAGGATGACTGGTGTCATGTACTTCACCGCGATGCGAAGCGCTTCGATCGCCATGTAGAAGCAGTCGCCGGGCGTCGCCGCCGCCAGCACGACGAGGGGTGAGTCGCCGTTGCGTCCCCAGACCGCCTGGAACAGGTCGGACTGCTCGGTCTTCGTCGGAAGGCCGGTGGAAGGGCCTCCGCGCTGTACGTCGACGATGATCAACGGCAGCTCGGCGGCAATCGCAAGGCCAATGGCCTCAGACTTCAGGGCCACGCCAGGTCCGGAAGTGCCCGTGACGCCAATGGCGCCGCCGAAGCTCGCGCCCACTGCCGCACCAACGGCTGCGATCTCGTCTTCAGCCTGAAATGTCGTCACGCCGAAATGTTTGAGACGCGCCAAATTGTGCAACAGATTCGACGCCGGCGTGATCGGGTACGAACCGTACATGATCTCCAGGCCAGCGAGCCGAGCGCCCGCGACCAGACCCCATGCCGTTGCTTCGTTGCCGCTGATATTGCGGTACTCGCCGGGCGTGAGGTTGGCAGACGGCACCTGATACGAATTGATTCCGTGAGGCAGCTCTGCGTTCTCGCCGTAGATGTGGCCTGCATTGAGGGCCGCGATGTTGGCTTCAGCGAGTTCGGGTCGCTTGGCGAACTTGCTCTTGAGCCAAGTCACCGTCTGCTCTCGCTCGCGACCGAAGAGCCAGAACATGAGGCCCAAGGTCCACATGTTCTTGCATCGGTTCGCATCCTTGGAACCGAGGCCGACTTCCTTCACTGCGTCGAGCGTCAGCTTCGTGATGTCGAGTGCCAAGACACGAAAGCGATCGAGCGTGTCGTCCTCGAGCGGGTTGCTCTCGTAGCCCGCCTTCTTGAGGTTGTTGGCGGTGAACGCCCCGGTGTTGACGACGACCAAGCCACCGGGCTTGAGGATGTCGGTGTTCACCATGAGTGCGGCGGGGTTCATCGCGACCAACACGTCAGGCGCGTCACCGGGTGTCTGGATGTCGTGCGCCGCGAAATGGATCTGGAAACCCGACACACCATACGTAGTGCCGGCGGGCGCGCGAATCTCCGCGGGGAAGTCGGGGAACGTCGCGAGATCGTTTCCGGCGTCCGCCGTAGCCGTGGTGAATTGGCTACCGGTGAGTTGCATTCCATCGCCCGAGTCGCCGGCGAACCGAATGACAACGGACTCTAAGGTTTCACGCGGACTGGGCTGAACGCGCGCAGCGGCAGATGTTTCCATGCTCGATCGTCGATTCTAGTCCCGCAGGCGTCCCAACGCCCGTCTTCTGGGCCAAGCTGGAACGCGTTCTAGGGCGGTGCCCCCGGGTCCGCAAGTGCTCATAGGGAGTTGGACGATGCGGGACTGTCGTCCCACTCTTCGGATATGGTTGAGGTCAAGATCTGTGGGCTGACCAGCGTTGACGACGCACTGCGTTGCATCGATGCGGGCGCTGACGCCATCGGTCTCAACTTCTGGGATGGTTCGCCTCGGTGTGTCGACCTCGGCACTGCGCGGGCGATCGTCGAGGCCGGCGGAGATCGTGCCACCATGGTCGGGGTATTCGTCGACTCCCCAATCGACGAGGTCCGGGAGATCCTGGGGGAAACCGGCATCGGCTGGGCCCAATTGCATGGGGACGAAACGCCCGAAATGATTGGTGAGCTCCTGCCTCAGGCCTACAAGGCAGTCGGCGTCGAAGACGGGTCAGCCGTGGCGCTTTCGCGAACATTTCCGGGCGAGCACCTGCTTCTCGATGCCCGCGTTCCCGGACTGCCGGGCGGAACCGGCCGTACCTTCGATTGGAAGATTGCCGCAGTGGTTGCCGCGGAGCGGAAGCTGACACTAGCCGGTGGGCTGAACCCGGAAAACGTTGCCGAGGCGGTAAGCGTCGTCCGGCCATTTCGAGTCGATGTGGCGTCTGGGGTCGAGTCAACTCCGGGTCACAAGGACTCCCAGCTCGTGCAGCGATTCATTCGTGCCGCAAAATCTGTCTGATCGACGCAGCATGTTAGCCTGCCGGCCTCAACTTCAGGAGGAACCATGCGTCTTGCAGCTCTCGCTTCCATGCTCACCGCCGGCCTCATGTGGCTCGCGTTGGGTGGCAACCCAGTACAATCGCAAACGGAGACGAAGCCCGCCGACTGCCAGACGTGCGGCCAAGCCGGCGCGACCGGCTGTCCCCACTGCGCCGGCAAGAAGGGGTCCGGCTATCACGGTGGTCATCACGGCGCACACCAGTTCGATTACAAGTGCGTCCATCAGAGTGAACGCGCCAACAAGAAGGCCGCCGACGCGATGAGCTCTCAGTTTAGCGGCCTCGGTGAGGAGGGCTGGAGACTCGCGAAGGCCGACAACGGTTTCTGGTGCTTCAGCCGGTTCCGGGGTGCGAAGTAGCGACTAGCCGCGGGCCATCATTTGGTCCGAGATGTAGCTCGCCATCGTGTAGACGGTGACTTGCGGGTTCACGAGCAGCGACGACGGGAACAGGCTCGCATCGGGGACGTAGACGTTGTCGAGATCGTGGCACCGTCCGTCGGGGCCCACGACGCTCTTGGCGGGGTCCGCGCCCATCCGCATCGTTCCCTGCGGATGGTACGAGGTGAGCCGGTACATGTGCCGCCCGTTCTCGAGGCTGTTGATTACGGAGTCGACGGCGTCCGCGCTCTCGATGGTCGTTCTTCGCGTCGTCGGCAGGTACACCCTGTGAGCTCCGGCTGCGAAGTAGATTCGTGCTGTTCCGCGTAGAGCCTCGCGCATCGATTCGAAATCGCGGTCGTCGAGGTCGTAGTCGATGCGTTTCTGGTCCCCGTCGAGGTAGACACGGCCGACGTTGTGGTCGTGAATGAGCGTGACCGCGGCTTGGAGTCGCTTGCTGTTCTCCATGAAGTCGACGAAGTCTCCGCCAACGCCTCCGTCGATCCATGCGCTAGTGATCACAGGTCCGACCATGCCCGCTTCGAGTAGATATCCACCCTGGAGCGGGTTCTCGATGTCTCCGGCATGCGCCGTGATCGTCGCCCCGGACCAGGCGTAGATGTTCTCACGGTGCTCGCCCAGGACGGCGAGTGAAGGGTGACAGGCGAAGTTGAGGCCGACCTGTCCGCTGCTGTTGCCAAGCTTGTTCTTCTGAAAAAGGATCGGGGTTTGAACCGCGCCCGCCGCGACGACGACCAGGCCAGCGTCGACGCGAACGGGTTTCTCCTTTCCGTCGGCGTCGGTCGCAACGGCATGGACCGTTTTGACGCGTCGATTGCTGACTTCGAATGATTCCGCGCGCGTGCCACTCAGGATAGTCGCACCGAGCTCACTCGCCC
>CAYZDM010000427.1:0-3452 GCA_964476875.1 uncultured Sandaracinaceae bacterium
GCCAAATGTTGTGTCGCGTGGCGCCGGAACCTGAAAGGGCGTTTGTAGTTACTATCAGCCGAATGCTGGGCCGCGCTCATTCGCACCGTGCAAGGCGGGAAGTTCAGGGGCGGAGGATGCGGGTAGGAGAAAAGACCAGTCGAGAAGTCCTGTCGGGGCTCGAGACCGCTGCGGGCCAGCCCGACGGCCTCGCCGGGGGCGTTGGTGATCACGCATGCCCCGCTCACGACGACCAGCTCCGGGTGCTCTTGCATCGCGCCTACTCGCAGGGCCAACTTCCGTGGAAAGAGCCAATCGTCGGCGTCGAGGAAGGCGAGCAACGAGCCCTTCGCCACGTCTAAACAGCGCTTTCGGGCCGCCCCTCGACCCTCGTTTTGACCGAAGCGCTCGAGTCGGAGCCGAGGGTCACCGAACGTCTGGAGAAGGCCGCGTCGCTGGACCCGTCGTCGACGACCAGCGCTTCCCAGTTCTCGTAGGTCTGCGCCCGAAGCGATGCCAAGGCCATGGGACGCGTCCGCTCCGCAT
This sequence comes from uncultured Sandaracinaceae bacterium, assembly GCA_964476875.1. Classification (GTDB taxonomy): domain Bacteria; phylum Myxococcota_A; class Polyangia; order Polyangiales; family Houyiibacteriaceae; genus SG8-38. The sequence goes on from CAYZDM010000427.1 coordinate 526, forward strand.
TGAAGCAGGGCATCATGATCGAAATCAGCGGCTCGCACCCCATTCGACACTCGCTACGGCACGAGGGACCGGCGACAAAACTCCGCGGATCCCCTCCGGTCGCGCGATCGTCACGGGCGCTTCCCGGAGCATCGATGAACATCTCGCGTCCGGGCGATCGCTACATCGATGCGGGCCCCAACATGGGTCACGTCGCTCTCTCGCCTGTCGGCCCTAAGTTGTCGGCGAAGTCTTGGGGAGGCTGGCCTCTAGCTCATTTTCACGACGATCTCGGACGTCTGGTTGAGCGGAGCACCGACCGTGGGAAGCCGCTCGGCCACGACGACGGGCCCAGCCCCGTTCTGACGCAGATAGGTCAAGAGCCCGTTCAAATGATCCGCATTCCGCAGGCGCAAACGTGCTGCCAAACCCCGAAGACTCACGGGAAATAATTCAAGAACAGGCTCGAAAAAAATCGCAGCCCTGTCTGTGACTCCCAGTATTTGGTCGACCGCCCGCGGAAACACACGTGGCAGTTGTTCTAGCGCGTGAACCGTGAAGGAAACTGAAGCACGGCCGTCCCAGTCGAGCGGCGAGGTTATATCTGCTTGGATCACCTCGATGTCCAAGTTGAAAGCATCGGCGTCTCTCTGGGCCCGGGTTGCGGTGCTGGGACTGAGCTCGAATCCCACGAGTCGCGCCTCAGGGAAGTGCCGCCGCAAGAAGAATAGGTTCCTACCCGTGCCACAGCCGAACTCGACGATTGTACCCTTTCCGTCTGGGAGATACTCTGCCACCCGGGAGAGCAAGCGCTGAGTTAGATATTCTCGCGAAACGCGATCGATTCCTACGACTAACTCACCGTTTTTGAGCAACCACTTAGCCGTGCGATCGTCTCCATAGATGAGCTGCTCTAGCGAAAGCTCGCTGTCCCAATACTCGTCGCGGCCATCCACATCGTATTCGTTGAGGATGTGTTCGCGGTCACGCTGCACGCGCGAACCCAGCACTGCCCGAACGCCATAGTGCGCAATAGCGCTTAGCGTGTAGGCCCAAGACCCAGCAGACTGGATCCGGAGATCACGCGACCGAATCCTCTCGCTCAGAGTAAGCCTATTCAATGAAGCCCCCTCGCGCCCCAAAAGCGGCCGACGCTATCAATCTCTGAAAGCGCCGTCAAGCCGAGTCCATGAACTGTGAAGTGAACAGGATTACTGCCGCGGGAAGTCGCTGGCGTCTCGGTCAGAGTAGCCGCACCCTAGCGTCGCCGCGCTACCGTGACTGCCGCTTACCGGAGCAAGAATGAGCACTTGGGCATTTAGACTGCGGAAGCTTCGTGAACATCCGAGGCCCGGTCGTTTCATCCTCGGTCGCATCCTCTGGAGCAGCGGTCTCTCACCCCTGTTCCTCCAGGAGATGCCCCGTGGTTTCCGGATTCGATTCTACCCGACCTCGATCTCGGCTGCGCTTTGGTCGGATCCGAGCGCGCGCACCGAAGACGAAGACTTCGTCTGGGCGGTCTTGCGTCCCGGGGACCGATACATCGATGCCGGCGCGAACATCGGTCAGCTCGCCCTGGCCGGCTCCACGCGAGTCGGCCTTGACGGCGAGGTCATCGCCATCGAGGCGCATCCCGAGATCCATCGCTATCTTCAGGGCAACCTGAAGCTGAACCGGACCGGCAACGTGCGGACCCTCAACTACGCGCTCGGAGCGATGCGGGGAGAGGTGGCGATGACCAGCCGTCGTTCGGACGACCAGAACTTTGTCACCGAGGACGGCCAAGTCCGCGTCCCGATGCGCACCCTCGACGAGCTAGTCCCGGTTCGGCGGACGCGCCTGCTCAAGATCGACGTCGAAGGCTGTGAGCTTCCCGTGCTCCAGGGCGCGACTGCCGTTCTCGAAGAAACCGAGGTGGTGTATTGCGAGCTCTCTACGGGGAACTGTCGACGCTTCGGCTACGAGCCCCAGGAGGTCGAGAAGCTCCTGCTGGAAAAGGGCTTCGTGTTCGTTCGCAGAGACAAAGGCGGGCCGCCCGAGGTGACCGCAAGCCCCTATTTTTCGAGCTTGCCGTTCGAGGAGCTCCCTGCGACAGGGTACAATCTTGTGGCCGTCCGGCCCGAAGTTTCCGCAGAACTCCTGGAGATGTTGTCCGCCGAGCGTTGGTTCGCCCGCTGACTTTCGGTCGTTCTTGGGCTTGTCTTGTTGGTGTTGGTTTTTTGGCTGGTTTACGGAGGCGCCAACGAGACCAATCGAATTCTCTTTGGCGACCTCCACGTGCACACGACGCTGTCGGTCGACGCGTTCATGTGGAGCCTGCCCTTGATGGGCGGCGAGGGCGTCCACCCGCCTGCAGACGCGTGTGACTTCGCTCGTTTCTGCTCCCAACTCTATTTCTACGCGCTCACCGATCACGCTTCGACCCTGAATGTAGCGGGCGAGCTGACGAAAGCGCCTGTTGCTCGCTAATGCGCGTTGGTGCCGGACGATCACCGACGCCCTGCCAAACGCTCCACCGCCCGACGGCCTTGGATGATGGAGTCGATAAGCTCGAGGTTCAGTCTGCTGTAGCTGGACGGGTCGGTGACGCCCTCTCGAATGGCGAACTCGAGAAGGCCACCGATGCGGTTGAGGTCGGCATGAACCCGAGCAACCTTGGTGAGCGCCAGGGCATCGAGCCGAGCCAGGTAGTCTTCATCAACGCGAAACGAGATCATGCGGGACTTCGTCTTCCTTGCCTCGAGGCTCTTCACTTGGCAGCCTCCTGCTCTGCAGCTCGGCCATCGCTAGCCACGACGGCTAAGATCAAGCCACCTTCGGCCACACGTTGCACGAGCGCCTTCGCGCACGCGCCAACGTCAGACATCGTCACGACGTCGCATGCTTCTGGGACATCTTGTCCCGAATGCGTCTTTTCACTACCTCTCAGGACATCCGCTGACGCATCT
>CAYZDM010000428.1:0-3450 GCA_964476875.1 uncultured Sandaracinaceae bacterium
CTCTGAATTCTCGCCAGCGCGAAGCAGTGGTTCACGAGGGGGGGCCGCTCGTGGTCTTTGCGGGCGCCGGAAGCGGCAAGACTCGTGTGATCACGTTTCGCATCGCGCACTTGATCACGAGCCACGACGTCGCGCCTTGGAGAATCCTCGCCGTCACGTTTACCAACAAGGCGGCGGGCGAGATGCGAGAGCGACTGCTTGGTTTGCTTGGTGATCAGGGGGCTGCCGTTCAAGTCGGCACGTTCCACGCGACCTGTGCCCGGCTCCTGAGGCGGTACGGTGAGAGTGTTGGCCTCACCAAAGACTTCACCATCTACGATGATCAAGACCAGCAGGCGCTCGTGAAGCGAGTGCTTCGCGACCTCGGGCTCGACGAAAAACGATACCAACCCAAGGCGATGGCGGGACGGATCAATCGTGCCAAGCAGGAGGTGCAGGGCCCCGAAGAGATCGATACAACGGATCCGTGGTCCGAGGTCGTCCGCCGCGTGTACACCAGGTATGAACAGCGCCTTCAGCAGGCCAACGCGCTCGACTTTGGTGATCTCATTTACCGCACCGTCCGAGCTCTCGAGTCAGACGAGGCCTTTCGCGAAGCGGTGATTGGGCGATTCTCGTACGTCCTGGTGGACGAATTTCAAGACACCAACCACGCGCAGTTTCGCTTGGTCCAGCTGCTCTCCGAAGGGCACCGCAACCTGTGCGTCGTCGGCGATGACGATCAGAGCATCTATCGGTGGCGCGGTGCGGACCGCCGAAACATCCTCGATTTCCGCTCTTTGTTCCCCGATGCCACCCTCGTCAAGCTCGAACAGAACTACCGCTCGACTCAACGAATCCTGCACGCCGCGAATGCCGTGATCGCGCGGAACACTGATCGGGAGCCCAAGGAGCTCTGGACCGACAACGAAGAGGGTGATGCGATCCTCGTAGTGCGCACGATGGATGAGCGGGACGAAGCGCGCCTGGTCCTTAGAGGGGTTCGCGAGCTGCTTTCTCAAGGCAGCCGTCTCTCCGATGTTGCGGTGTTCTACCGAACGCATGCCCAATCCCGCGTGATCGAAGAGTCGCTTCGGAGCGCCAACGTCGGGTATCGCATCGTCGGTGGCATGCGCTTCTACGACCGCGCGGAGGTCAAAGATCTGCTCGCGTATCTGCGCGTGATGATCAATCCGGCGGATGACATGAGCCTGCTTCGGATTATCAACACCCCGACCAGAGGGATTGGGAAGACGACAATCACCCGACTCCTCGACCTCGCTGCGCAACAAGGTCAGAGTCTCTCCGACCTCCTCGACGACGCCGACGCCATCAGCCAACTTGGCAACGCCGCTCGCAAGCGTCTCGGGGTCTTTCACCGCCTCATGTCCGACTTGCGAGACGTCGCGGCGTCGGGCGCGCCACTCGGCGAAGTCGGCGCTGAGCTGGTCACTCAGAGCGGATACGCCGAGATGCTCCAGCACGACGACACGCCCGAAGCGGACGCGCGATTCCAGAACCTCCAGGAGCTCGTGGCGTCCATGGATGAGTTCGAGCGCGAACACACCGAGTCGACGCTCGCTGAGTTTCTCGAGAACGTGACCCTGCACACCTCCGCGGACGAGCAGGCGGATGGAGACCGGGTCACCTTGATGACCGTGCACGCCGCCAAGGGCCTGGAGTTCCCGGTCGTGATGGTTACTGGGCTCGAAGAGCAGGTGTTTCCGTTCAAAGGGATCGACCCGTGGGAGGACCCCGAAGAGCTCGAAGAAGAGCGCCGCTTGGCGTACGTAGCGTTCACGCGCGCGAAGGAGCGGCTGGTGCTGAGCTTCGCTGCGATTCGGAGGATCTTTGGTCAGCAACGGGTCGGGATCCCCTCGCGATTCCTGACGGAGCTCCCCGGAGAGGACATCGAATGGATCGGCGCCAGATCGAGCTCGCCGAATCGAAGCGCCGAGCGTAGTGAGCCACGCCGCGAGGCCACCGATAGCTACGTGGATTACAGCGAAGGGTCTGACCTGAACGACCTCGACGGCCTGCGACGCGGTGTGCAGGTCCGGCACCCGAAATTCGGAGTGGGAGAGGTGACCGAAGTGATGCAGGGCTCACCGCCGCGCGTTTCAGTGCACTTCCCAGGGTGGGGGACGCGCAAGATCATCGCGTCGTATCTCGAGCCGGCCTAGTCGGACTTGGTCTTCGAGTCAGACTTGGTCTTCGAATCGGACTTGGTCTTCGAATCGGACTTCGTGGAGCTGCTGCTCGATGCCGGTGAGGGCGTCGACGGTGACGTGTCTGAAGACGACGGCGTGCTCGACGTGCTTGTCTTGGCCGTTCGGTTGGACGGTCCGGAGTACAGGTCAGACTCCCAACCGCCTCCCTTCAAGATGAAATTACCGCCACCGATCATTCGGCGGGCTTTGAACTTCCCACAGCTCGGGCATTTCTTGAGCGGATCTTCGGTGATTCGCTGCTGTCGCTCGAACTCGTGACCGCAGTTGTCGCAGGCATAGTCGTAGGTGGGCATTGAAACCGTCTCAGTCGTACTCTTCGCCAAGCGGGCTGACGAACTTGTGGGTCCAAAGAATCGCGTCTTTTCGGCCTCCCTCGCCGTCGAGAACACCTTGGGCGAGGAGTCCGGTCTTGCGATAGCCGGCGGCGACGAATGCGGTCCCAATCTCGACGTTGTCGTTGGGCGCAAACGCGAACGTGGCCACAATCCCGCGCTCCTGGAGGTTCTCAGCGAGCACTCTCAGGGCAGCCGCCACCGCTAGCGTTTCGTTCTCGTTCGTGGGCAACCTCAAGACCTCGACGAGAGCATGCCCGAAGCAATCTTGAAACTCGGCAGAGATGTAGTTGGTCTTGCTGCGACGCAGGCTGGCGTCGAAATATATGCGCTGCGCATCGCGCCCGAACATGTCGAACGATCCGAATGCCGGACTCTTGCGCCATGCTGCGTCGCGGGCAGAAAGGGCGTCCTTCTCGGTTGCCGGCCGGACAGAAGCGCCCTTGATCTTGTCGGGTATGTCCCCGGCGGCTTTCTTCGCGGCGTTGATGGTTCGCTCAGTGAGCTTCGCCGACGCATCGGACACTTCGACCGAGGCGGTCTTGTCGCCGATCACACATCCACACAGATGTCCGTCGCTGCGTTTGTAGAAACCGGGGATCGTCCCTTCACGCACGAAGCCGACGCGTGTCCACGAAGACACTTCGTCCTTCTCGACGAGGGTGATCACCTTCTCGACGTTCTCTTGGGTCGCGACCGACTGAATGTAGAGACGCTTCGCCGGGAGCGCACCTGCGCGAAAGTCGATCACGCGAATCGATCGCGTTCGGCGGTTCAGCAGGAGGCAAAGGTAGGCGCTGTCGCTCCTGAAGTAGAGCTCTTCGACTGTGGGCTTTTTTTGGGGTCGTTTGGCGGCGGCAGCCTTCGCTCGAACCATGCGTCAACACCTTGAAAATACTTTAGTTTTT
>CAYZDM010000429.1:0-3433 GCA_964476875.1 uncultured Sandaracinaceae bacterium
TTTCGGCTCTGGCCGACTCTATTCTGCATTGGGGGCGACCCGGACGATGACTGCACGATGAAGATCAGCCCATGGTTGTGGATTCCGGCGGTCGTGTGCGGGCTGGCGATAACGGTATACCTTGGCCGTCAGGATGCCCCGTTGCTAAAGTCGGCCATTGCGGCTCGATTTCCGCATGTGCGATGGGTGGACACCGAAACCCTTTCCCGATGGGTCAAGCGCGACGCCGAGAAACAACCCACCCTTCTCGACGTACGGACGGAAGCCGAGTTCGAGGTCAGCCATCTCCAAGGCGCGCATCGCGTGGATCCAGACGCGCCAGACATCGAGGCGCTCTCCATCGCACCAGACGTGACGGTCGTCGTCTACTGCTCAGTCGGGTATCGGAGCGCCGCCATCATCGAGCGGATCCAGCGGGCCGGCGCCCGCACGGTGTACAACCTCGAGGGAGGCATTTTCGCGTGGGCCAATCAGGGGCGTCCGGTCTACCGAGACGACGTGCCGGCGGAACTCGTGCATCCCTACAACACACTATGGGGGCACCTCCTGCGCAAAGACCTTCGGGGGACGGCAACGAAGGTCAGTCGGTAGACCAGCAGTTTCGTAAACCGTAGGTCATCAGTTCGATTCTGATCGGTGGCTCCAGCTTTTCAGTCACTTGCGTGTATGGCGAAGTTGGCGGCGCGCATGCCGCTCGGTCGTCGTTCGACTCGCTCCAGGATTGACAAACACCCGATCGGAATCCCATGCGTCCGGGTGCCGGTCTAGTGGGCTTTATTCTTCGATGAAGTAAGAGCCGAACAGGACGAACATCTCTTCTTCGGTGGTGATGCCGCCACCGGTCGGACATGCGTCGCAAACCCCACCTTCACCGCAAGCGGAGTCGTCGCCGTTGCAGGGCATCCCTTGCGATGGTCCACCGTAGCACGACCTCTCCTCCGGTTCGCAGCCGCACGCGAGCACGTCGATTCCAAGGGCCCTGACGAGCTCGACGGTGGAATCGAGGAAGTCGCACGTATTGGCGTCCGGTTTGGTAGACTCACGACGCACTTCGCTCGGCTCGGTCTCGCCATTGTCCCAGAGCGAGCAGTAGAGGAACGTCCGATCGCGGGGGTCGGCGCTATCGTACTCAGGGAGATCCGGATTGAAGAAACGCTGGTAGAGCGGGTCGGCGTAGTCTCGATTGATGTAATCGTGCTCGCGGTCGGCTGGGGTGCAATCTGGCCCCGGCGCGCAGACGTCGTTGGGCGGATACCAGATCCGAAACCGCTTCCCGCGCCGATGCGTGTGGCTGGACAAGGTTAGAAGGCGCGCGTGTTGCGGAATCGTGTACGTGTTGCAGACCTCCTTGGAGGTGAAGGCGTCGATGCGGCCCATTGCGAAAATTTCGCTTGCGTCGAAGATCTGCACCCGCGCGTAACGCTGCTGCTCGGATGCGGCAAACTCGAGGTTCAGCCATTGTTCGACCGCAGCGTCCGTCTTCGTGAGATTGAAGGAGTGGTTGTTCCACACGATGAAGCCCCGAACCGGCATCAGCGAATAGACGCCCTCGGGATAGTCTTCCCGGAACGTGGCTTCCTGTGCCGTGGCGATGTTCTGCGTGACGGGGCTTTGTCCGCTCAGAGCCGCTCCCAGATTCTCGGGGTCGGCCAGGCCGGCCAGACCGCCAAGGTCGGGCGGGGCGTTCGGGTAGGTGACGCACCCAACTGCTACCTCAGGAGTCGTCGTGCACTGACTCCGAGCCCCGCACTCGTTAGAGCCAGGCGTACATGAAGCACCAGCCCGCTCACCACCGAGGCAGGCCCAGTTCTTCCAACCGCTGTCCATCGGGTCCCATTGATTCTCTCTTCCTTCAGGGGGAACGTAGAACTGGACGATGTCGTGATGGGACTGCGGATCCTGAGCGAGCAGGACGTTCTTGTATGCAAAGCACTCGATATCGGGGCCGCCCTGTGCGTCTTGGCATGGGACCTTGAACTGGTCCGGTATCTCCTCGGTGTAGTCGTAGTAGCTGACGTAGCAGACCTCTCCCTCGCCTTCTGCCGGCACCGTCCATCCTCCGCCATAGAACTGAACGCCTTCGTCCGCCGCGGGCGGAGGCAATGGCTGGATCTTGTTGGGGGTCACTTCGCCCTCGAGCGCACACCCTGAAAACTCCTGCGAGCCTCCGACGATCCCCTGCTCAGGAGCGCCCCCGCGGATCCAAGATCGAAGAAGGTCGAGGTCGTCGTCGCTGAGCGCGCCGTCACCTACGGGCATCGCGCCCCCGGAAATACCTTGATCGGCCAGGCTCTCCCCACCGACCTTCGCCGCCACCTTCAGGTAGAGACCGCTCAAGTCCTCCGCCGCGGGGAACACACGTTTGAAGTCACCGGAGACCGAGTCGACGTTGACCAAGTTGTCGTACGCTACGTCGGCGCGAAGATCGAGACCGGCCTGCGGCGAATCGCCATGGCAGTTCGAAAGCGTGCAGCCTCTCCCTTCGAAGATCTGCTCCTGCACTTGCGCAAAGGTGCTCTCCGAAGCGCACTTGGCGGCGGGTGAATCACTGCTTCCGCTACACGCGGAAACGCACAAGGCGGTGACGAGAAGACACCAACATCGAACGGGCTTCATCTGGATTCCTGGGCGAAAAAGGTCGGTCCTGGCTGACTTATAGGAGAATCGGTCGATATTCACAAGGACACGGCGGACGCGTCCGGCACGCCGCTGCATCTGTTCAAGGGGGCGGCCTCGGAGGGCGGCATGCGCGTTCCGATGATCGTTCATTATCCCGGGAAGTTGCAGAAGGGTAAGCTGACCGACGCCTTCGCCTACGTCAGCGACCTGACACCGACGCTTCTCGAGCTCGCTCGGGCACCCGCCCACGGTGGGTCATACGGCGGCCGGAAGGTCCAGGAGATCACGGGGAAGAGCATGGTGAGCTTCCTTCAGGGCGAGACCGATCGGATTCACGGCGCCAACGATGCCGTCGCCTACGAGCTTGCCGGCAGCGCAGCGGTGTTTCGCGGCGACTACAAGATGATGCGCAACAACCCGCCGTTTGGCGACAAGAAGTTGCGTCTCTCCCGATACAATGCCGACCCGCTCGAACTCGACGATCGCGCCGAGTCGGAGCCAAAGCGTTTTGCCGAGATGCAGGCGGCCTACAACGCCTACGCCAAAGAAGTCAGCCTCATCGAGGTGCCAGACGACTACAACCCCCTCACGCAGCTTCAAAAGAACGTGAAGCGCAACCAGGGCAAGGAACAGGCGAAGAAGGTTCCAGCTCTCGACTGATCGAGAGAAGCCCCGTCGGCCAAGGCTGACGATGGGCGCGTGCAGAGGGATCCGCGCATCTGCGTTGTGGTAGCTTCACGCATGACTCGATTTCTGGCAGCCCGTGCCTAGATTGAACTGGTACAGAATCAAGACCTCGTTCATCGGGTTGAAA
>CAYZDM010000430.1:0-3432 GCA_964476875.1 uncultured Sandaracinaceae bacterium
GAGCTCTCGGATGTTCGGCGCGCAAAAGGACACGTCTATTTTTCTCTGAACGATGAAGAAGATCCGGCTCAGCTTCGCGCGGTCATGTTTGCCTCGGACGTGAAGCGCACCAAGGCACCACTGGAGAACGGCGCTCGTGTGCGGTTTCGCGGGAAGCTGTCGCTCTACACGGCGCGTGGGCAGTTCCAACTGATCGCCAGGACGGCCAAACCGGCTGGCGAAGGGGATCTCGCGGCAGAGTTTCGGAAACTGCGCGCCAAGTTGGAGGCGGAGGGCCTGCTCGACCAGGAGCGAAAGCGCCCACTTCCCGATCTGCCTCTGGTCGTAGGGGTGGTGACGAGCACTTCCGGTGCGGCACTACGAGACATCATTCGCGTCGCGTCGGAACGCTGTCCGGTTCGGATCCTGGTTGCCGACTGTCGCGTGCAGGGCGAGGATGCGCCGTCAAGCATTGTGGCGGCGCTTAAGCTGATTCAGCGCGTCGACGACTTGGACGTCGTGATCGTATCGCGCGGCGGGGGCTCAGCAGAAGATCTCTGGGCGTTCAACGACGAGGGCGTGGCGCGGGCCATTGCCGGCTGCCGCGTGCCCATCGTCAGCGGCGTTGGGCACGAGGTCGACGTCACCATCGCGGACTTGGTCGCTGACGTGCGCGCGGCGACCCCGTCGAACGCCGCTGAGATCGTCGTTCCTGAACGCGAAGTGCTGCTTCGAAACGTGCAATCTCTCGAGCGGCGGCTGAATCAGGCACTCGACAATCGGGTCGGCAGTCTTCGGCTTCGGTTGGAAAGACTGCTACGCCCGCTCTACGGAGCACGCCGGACGCTCATCCCGGTGCACGAACGACTGGCCGATCTGCATCAGCGCTTAATTCGCGTCGACCCACGATCGGTGCTGCGCAGTGACCAACGGCGACTGGCGACGCTCGCCGCAAGACTGAGAGACGTGGGCCGTTTGCCCGTCCGGCGACAGCGAGAACGCCTGGTTGCGCTGCAGCTGACGATGCAGGGCCGGGCGCGACCCATGGTGCGGGAGGCGCGCGCGACCTACGCCGAGCGATGCGCACAACTGGACGCGCTATCCCCGCTACGGGTGCTCGAGCGAGGGTACGCGATCGCACTGCACGAATCGACTGGCCTAGCGGTCCGGAGCGAATCGGAAGTGAAGGAAGGCGACCGCGTGCGAATACGGGTGTTCGAGGGTGAGTTCGGCGCGAAGGTCGAACGTCATGACTGAGCCGATCCGCCTCGGAATCTTCGGCTGGCCGGTTGCCCACTCGAAGTCGCCGCAGATGCACGAGGCTGCAGCGCGCGCCTTGGACGTCGAGCTCAGGTACGAGCGCTTCGAGGTCGCGCCGGCGGAACTAGAGGAGGCGGTTCGCCGCAAGCACGCCGAGGCGATCGACGGATACAACCTGACCGTGCCGCACAAAGAAGCGATCATGACGATGATCGACGAAGTGGTGCCCGCGGCTCAGGCCATCGGAGCGGTCAATACCGTCGCACGAACTGATGGACGGTACGTCGGGCACAACACCGACGCGGCAGGGCTCGTTCGTTCCCTCGAAGAAGCCGGTGTTCAACTCGCGGACGCTCGCGTGGTGGTGCTGGGCGCAGGGGGGGCGGCTCGCGCGGCAGTGGTTGGCCTCTCGATGGCAGGGGCCGACGAGATCACGGTGCTTTCTAGAAGGCCTGAGCAGGCCGAAGCGCTGAGCAGCGCGCTGGCAGATCATGTCGATTGTAATCTCGAGGTGGCACAGCTCAGCGAAGCGAGTTGGTACTTCGAAACGGCGACGTTGGTCGTTCAGGCCACCAGCGCGACACTGGATTCAAGTTCGGTCGCAGGACAGTTCGCACGGGCGCTTCCGATCGACTCGCTCCCGGCCGATGCGACGGTTGTCGACATGGTTTACAAACCACTCAAGACCTCCGTGCTCGCCAGGGCCGAAGAGCATGGTCTTCAGATCGTGGACGGCCTCGGAATGCTGTTGCATCAGGGAGCGATCGCCTTCGAGATGTGGACGGGCCGCGAGCCTTCGATCGATGTCATGCGGGCGGCGCTAAGCGACTGAACGCAGTCACATCAGGACGCCGCCGACCGGTTCGACGGGTGGCGGAATCTTGGTTTCCCCGAGCTGCTGCCGAAGGTCGATCTCGATGGTGCGGCACAGCGCTGTCATCGGCGTGTCGTTGTCGTCGTTTTCGAACGGGTTCTTGAGCGATGCGCCGAGCTGATCGACCACCATGAAGCTCAGGCTGATCACGATCACCGCCAACACCTCGATGGCTCGAATCTCCGGGTCGGCGCTCAAGAAGGCCATGGGCACCGCAATGGCGCTGAGCCACACGAGACCGCGCGAAATGTAACGAACCTCGTCGGGAAATGCGGTGCTCTTGATGCGCTCGCAGCCACCTTGGATGTCATAGAGGCGGTTCAACGTGGAATCGAACTGCATCAGGAGGAGCTGCTGGGGCGTGTCTACCCCGACGATTTGGGCGAGGCGATCGCCTTGGATCCGATTGAGGCGGGTCGCCTTGTTGGCGTACCGCTTCAGTTCGTCCAGTTCGTCGGCGTCGAGAAAGGGTGCGAGTTCATCCCAGGTGTCCTGTCCTCTGAGGTGGAGGCGCAGCGCGTTGCAGTACGCGAGATGTCGATAGATGAACTCCCGATGGAGTTGGGCCGCGTCTTGGTCGGACTCGATGCCAGGGACGCGTTTGAGAGTGAGGAGCGTGACGACTTCACGTGCAAAGCTGCGGCTATCGTTGACGAGCGCGCCCCAGAGAATGCGCGCTTCCCACCAGCGCTGGTAGGCCTCATTGAAGCGAAAGACGATGAAGATGCCGACGACGGTCGCGATCAAACCGATCGCTGTGGCTGAGAACACGTCGGTTTCGAGTACCCTCGTGTAGCGGGACACTAAGGCGATCGCTTGCTCGGTGATGATCACCATGAGGATCAGGCCCCAGTTTCGAAGGACGAAACGCCTGAAGGCGCGCGTGACGCCGGTGCCGTGGCGAACGATCACTCGGGGTCGAGCTCCGCGACGCCAAACATCTCGGCGGCATGAACGAACACCAGTTCCTCGGCTTCCATGATGGGTTCTGGTGACGCATCCATTCCGAGGGTGCAATCCTCGATCGCAAAAAACTGCTCCGACTGCATCAGCTCGTCGGACACGCGTACGCCTTGCGGTAGGGGTAGCGTCCCCATCACCAGTCCTCCGGCAAAAAGACACGTGACCTCGTGCCGGGTGCGTCCGTCATCCTCGTGAAGACCAAGAATCGCGTCCTCGCCGGGGACCACGATGAGTGCGGCCTTCCGATGAAGCGCCAAGAACGGGATGGTCTGAGGCTGCGCGGGCAAGCTGACATTCGTCATCCGAAAGAACGCCTCATCGCCGTTGAGAAAAGGCAGCAAGCCCATCCCGCCCGG
>CAYZDM010000431.1:0-3421 GCA_964476875.1 uncultured Sandaracinaceae bacterium
TGGCGAGCTGCACCGTGAAAAACTTTGCGGAGTACGCGTTCGGAAGAGAGCTGAGTGCCGACGAACAGACCGATTGGCTGGTCCAGAAGACGTCGGGATTCGCATCGGCCGGCCACGATTTCATGCAGATGGTGAAGGATGTGCTGATGGACGAGCGCTACCGTCGGATCGAGTAGCGTCGGACTACAGCATTCGCCCCAACGGAAGATCCAGCGGGGAGACGAGGCCTGGCCTTGCGTCGCAAACGAAGGGAATCGCGTGGATTGCCTTGGTGCCCGTCGACCAGGTGCCGATCAAATGATTGTCGGCGTAAATCTCGTGCGTGAGGCGGCTCCCCGGGGTTCCCTTTACGTCGACTTCAATCCAGCCATGAAGCGGACCCTCGTCCAACCATGACTCCCGCACGTACTCGGTTCCGAGCAGGAAGCGGAGCTCGATCGTGGCGACGGGCCTCTCGTCTTGGGTCGTCGACGCCTTGAGGAGGAGTCCACCCATGGTTCCCTTTTTGACGAGGATCTTGTCCTCGTAGTCCTTGGCGGCAGGCTCGAACTCGTACGAAAACGATGTGCCGTCGTGAGGGAGTTTGAGTTCTTCGCACAGGAGGTCGGTGATCTCGTGGAGGCTTCGCGCGAAGATCGAGTATGCGCCGCGCGGCCCGCTAGCGAGTTCCTCTTCGGTTTTCCCAAAGCCGAACATCGAGAGAAAGACTTCGCTCAGCGTGTCCTGCGGTTCACAGGTCTTGATGTATATCGATTCGACGTCGGTGCAGATCGATGAAGCGAGCAGTGCGAGTTCGTAGCTCAGGCCTGGATTGAGGCCGGTGCCGTAGAGTGAGGATTGACCCGCTTCGCACGCCTTCAATATCTCTGAGTAGCACGAGCGTTTCTTGGGGTTCCAGCCGGCGATGATGCTGATGACGTTCTTCCCGCTGGCCAGGATGGGGATGATCTCGTCGTAACGTTCGGTCGGCGGATTGTACAGGACGCAGTCGGCTTCCACCGCGAGGATCTTCTCGAGATCGTTGGTCGCCAAGACCCCGAGCGGGGCGATCCCGGCGATCTTTCCAACGTCGACGCCGTTCTTCTCGTCATGATGAACGAACGCGCCGACGACCTCGAACAGCGGATGGTCTGAGAGGACGCGGACCTGATGTCTTGCGATCTCTCCAGTGTACCACTGAATGATCTTGAGCTTGCTCATCGAGGCACTGCCCTTCTCGTCACTTTCGAATGATCCGTGCCAAAATTTTGTCGGTGCGTTCGCCGTACGGCGGCACCATGCCGGACAGTCTTTGGAGGTTGAGTTTGCTCTGTTTGAAGACAGCGCGCGCGTGACTAAACGTTCTGAATCCGTCGAACCCGCGGTAGTGACCAATCCCCGACGTTCCGACGCCTCCGAAGGGGAGATCTTCCACGCTGGCATGCAGCATGACGTCGTTGATGCAGGCGCCGCCTGACACGGTGAGATCCAGCAGTCTGCGTTGCGTCGCTTCGTCGCGGCTGAAGATGTAGAGCCCGAGCGGTCGTGGATGGGAATTGATGTACGCGGTGCATTCATCGAGCTGTGCGTAGGTTTTGACGACCATCAGTGGTCCGAAGATCTCTTCCTGCATGATCTTCTGCTCTTCACCCGGGTTGATGACGAACGTGAAGGGGAGTTTGCGGGCGCTTTCGCGTCCGTCGAAGCGCTCACAGGCGGGGTTGATCTCGCGTACGTCGGTGCCGGCCGCGATGGCCTCGTCCACGTACGCCCGCAGGCGTTCGAAGTGACGAGCATTGATGATCGAAGAGCAATCCGCGTTGCCGGCGATGGTTGGAAACATCTCCTCCGCCCACTCCGTCGCATGCCGAACGAAGTCTTCGAGTTGACCTTCGTGGACCATTGCGTAGTCGGGCCCAAGGCAGGCCTGCCCGGAGTTGAGCGCCTTGCCTGTCATGATTCGGACGGCGGCATCCTGGAGGTCGGCGTCGCGAGCGATAATCACGGGAGACTTGCCCCCGAGCTCGAGTGTGACCGGTGTGAGGTTCTCCGCGGCGGCCCGCATCACGAGCTTGCCAATGCGGGGTGAGCCAGTGAAACACAGGTGGTCGAACGGCAATGACGTGAAGTCGGCGCCGACTTCCGGTCCGCCGATGACACAGGTCATCTCGGCCTCATCAAACGTGCTCGCCACCAGCTCGGCGAACAGAGCGGCGGTTGCAGGAGCTACCTCCGAGAACTTGAGCATCACGCGGTTGCCTGCGGCGAGTGCACCGGCCAACGGCGAGAAGGTGGTGTTGATGGGAAAGTTCCAAGTGCCGAGAATGCCAACGACGCCTTTCGGTTGATACTCGACCCTCGCTTTGGCGCCGATGAGTGACAGGGGCATCGGCACCTTGCGCTTGTCATGCTTCATCCAACGCCGAACGTGCTTCTTCGCATGCTTCAGGCTCTCCAGCGTCGCGTACAGCTCCATGAAGGTCTGGTGCCGCGAGCGATTGCCGAAATCCTGCTCGAGCGCGTCGGCGATGGCGTCTCGATTGTCGTGAAGAACCGAGATGGCGCGGTCGAGGCGGTCGATCCGCGTCGGGGCACTAACGAACCCCTCGGCCACGAATGCAGATCTCTGCTTTTGCAGCAGTTCCCGCATCACTGGGTCGGCTCTGGGTTTGCGCGGTCCAAGATGCTCTTCGTACGTGCCCTCAAACGGTCGTCGCTCTTGCCGAGCCTCGACAGGATCCAGAACTGGCCGCCCCGGATGCCTTCGATGGCCATGTCCGCAACCTCTTCCGGTTCGGTCAGCTTGAACTCGACCCCCGCGCTCTCCGCAAGCGCTTTCATGTCCACGTACGTATTCGGTGTCTGACCTTCGATGCGAAACGCGTCCGGGCGAACGCGGTCTGAGTTTAGGATGTTCGTGTTGACCAGATGCGGTCCCGGGAACAGTAGGTGCGCCTGCAACTTCGCGCTCTCCATCAGGAACTGAAAGCGCAAGACCTCGGTGAGGCTGGTGACTGCGGCCTTGGAAGACGCGTAGACCGGTGTGGTGGGAAGGGACGCTATCCCCCCATTGCCCGAAGAGGTGTTGATCACGTGTCCCTCCTCGCCGTGCTCGAGCATCGTGGGCACGAACGCTCGAATTCCGTTGGTCACGCCGAGGACGTTGACCGAATACGTCCACTGCCAATCTTTTTCGGGAATCGTCCAGATTCGGCGCTTGGCTTCCTTGATGCCGACGCCCGCGTTGTTGAATAGCAGGTGCACGTTACCGTAAGTCGCGAACACTCGCTCCGCGAGCGCATCCACCGACTCTGCTCGGGTGACATCGACCTCCATGCCATCGACGGGGAGCCCTTCGGCTTCGAGACCGCTTCGGGAGCGCGCGATCGATTCCGCATCGACGTCGGCGATGATCACTTTGGCCCCGTCCCTCGCCAGCTTG
>CAYZDM010000432.1:0-3418 GCA_964476875.1 uncultured Sandaracinaceae bacterium
ACAAGAACGACTATCAAATCGTCGTCAGCCTCGCCATCACGATCAATTGACAGGGGCCGAGTCCGCGCACGTCCCGGGCGTGCGTAGGCTCATCGCGCGTGACATCTCGACTTTCCGGGCAACCTCCTCTAGTCGCAGTCCGTGCACTCGTTCGAGAGCCCAGGGGGAGAGGCCTCCGCGCTGCCGTCGCGCGTGCACTCCGCAACGCAACTAGCCAGCTCCTCGATCACGGACGAGCCGCCCTGGGCGCAAGCCCGTGCGGCGGACCGCGAGGCTATCACGAAGCAGCGGCCCGCTGGTCGTCAAACCCCTCCCGATGTGGGGCTCCTCACCTCGTCACTCTCTTTCGGAGCAGCTTCGCGTGGAGGTCTTCTACCGCGAGTGGTTGCTCCTCTCGCCGAGCACGAAGCTCGGCGTGATCTTCGAGGACGGCGCGAAGATGGTACGGCGTACGCGCACGCATAGAACACGAAGGCTCACCAAACGACCCCGTGCAGGTTCTAGTGAGCCGGACTACCGGTGCACGCGACGCCCCTTGAAGTATCGCGCGAAGCGGGAGAGGGTGCCCCTCCTATGCGTTGTGAGAACTTTCTGTGATTCGCTCGGCGATCCGGTACCCGTACATCGTTTTGGTGGGTGCGCTCATCGTCCTGGTGCTCGGGGCTGTGTCCTATCGCGACCTCCCGGCCGATCTGCTGCCAACGTTCAAGACGCCTGCCGTGCAGATCGTCACGTTCTATCCCGGGATGCCGCCGGAGGTCATGGAGCGGGACATCACGAGCCGCCTCGAGCGCTGGACGGGCCAATCGGTTGGGATCGAGCATCAAGAGGCGCGCTCCATGCTCGGTGTGAGCATCGTGAAGAATTTTTTTCGAGAGGGGATCGCCTTCGAGACCGCGATGAGCCAGGTCACGTCGTACGCGGTTAGCGACATGTTCTACCTCCCGCCGGGGACGGTGCCCCCGATGGTCATGCCTTTCGATCCCACGGCATCGGTGCCGTTGTGTCTCGTGAGCGTGTCGTCTCCGACCATGACCGAGAAAGAGCTGTATGACGTCGCATACTTCGAGCTCCGCAACCGGTTGCAGTCGATCCCCGGAGTCATCGCCCCTGCGGTCTACGGCGGAAAGCTCCGACGCATACTCGCGTATGTAGATCGCAACAAACTCGAGGCACGTGGCCTGAGCCCGATGGACGTCGTTCGCGCGCTCAACAAGCAATCAGTGTTCGTTCCGGCCGGCAACATGAAGGCCGGCGAAACCGACTACCAGATTTTCGCCAACGCCATGCCGGCGAAGGTATCCGAACTCAACGACATGCCCATTGCGACTCACAATGGCAGCGTCGTCTTCATGCGGGATGTCGCCAGCGTCCAAGACGCCTCGCAGATTCAATCGAACATCGTGCGCATCAACGGGCGGAGGCAAGTCTATATCCCGATCTACCGTCAGCCGGGCGCCAACACGATCGAGATCGTAGACGCCATTCAGGGTCAACTCCGGCAGATCCGCGAACGGCTGCGGGAGATGGACGAGCGAGCGCAAGACTTGGCGCTCGAGGTCGTGCTCGACCAGTCGGTGTACGTGCGTGACGCGATCGGCGGGTTGCAGTTCGCGGCCTTGTTGGGGGCGATTCTCGCGGGACTCGTGGTCTTCGTCTTTCTTCGAACGTTTCGAGCCACGGCGATCATCGTCGTGGCCATTCCATTGGCGATCCTGGCTGCCACCATTGGGCTTTTTGCCCGTGGCCAGACGCTCAATACGCTTACGCTCGGTGGAATCGCGCTCGCGATCGGGATCCTCGTCGACCAATCGATCGTCGTCGTAGAGAACATCATTCGGCACCGCTCACTCGGAAAGTCCAAAGCGCGCGCCGCGCTCGACGGCACCAGAGAAGTCGCTCCATCGATCGTCGTTTCTACGCTCACATTCGCAGCCGTCTTCCTGCCGACCGTTTTCCTTTCCGGTATGGCGAAATACCTCTTCGCCCCTCTGGCCTGGGCCGCCACGTTCGTCATAGTCGCGTCGCTGGTCGTCGCGTTGACTGTGGTTCCGTCGTTCTGCGCGCGCTTCCTGGAGACGGGTGAACGCGATTCGTCGCGGGAGAGCCGTTGGCAGCAGCGATATGCGAGCGCGATTTCCTCCGCGATTCGGCACAGGTGGGCCGTGCTGACCGCGACCGCGATCGCTGCCGTGGCTGCCGGCTTGCTGCTGACCCAAACCGGGACCGAGCTCTTTCCGCGTGTGGACGCGGCGCAACTTCAGATCTACGTCCGAATGCCATCGGGCACGCGGATCGAACAGACCGAGCGGGTCCTCGCTGCCGTCGAGGGCGCCGTCATCGACGAGCTTGGCGAGCCGGACCCAGAATTTCCCACGCTCGAGAACGATCCATCGTCGAATCTGCGCATGCTGATCACCAACATCGGCGTCCTCATGGATTGGCCTGCCGCCTACACCCCCAACACAGGCCCGATGGACGCGTTCATGCTTCTTCAGCTCAAGCAGGGCAGGCGCGACATTTTTGAAGTGGTGGAGACTCTGCGCCAGACGCTGAGGAGGGATTTCCCGCAGGCGGAGTTCGCGTTCGACACTGGTGGCATGCTCACCGCTGCGCTCAACTTTGGGGAACCCGCGCCGATTCACTTTCAGGTCAAAGGGAGTGACCTCCGCGTGCTCGAAACAATCGGTGGTGAAATCGCCCGTCGATTGGACGGCGTCGAGGGTGCCGAAGACGTGCGGGTGGCTCAGCGAAACGACTACCCTACACTCGAAATCGAGATCGACCGTGCGAAGGCGGCGCTTGCGGGGCTCACCACCGAGGACGTGATGCACAACCTCGTGACCGCGACGAACTCCAGCATCAACTTCAAGCCGTCCTTCTGGATCGATCCACGCAATGGCAATCACTACTTCATCGGTGCGCAGTACCCCGAGTCACAGCACGTGTCGGCGGATACGTTGCTCGACATCCCGCTGACTCCCTCGGGCGGTGGCGATTCTGTCCCTCTTAGAACCGTTGCTACGGTCGAGCGTGGAGTCGGCCCCTCATTCGTCAGCCATCGCAACATCACGCGCGTCGTCGACGTGTACGCAGACGTGGCGCCGGGCGCGAACCTCGGCCAGGTCGTGAGCGCGATGGAGGACGCGTTGTTCGATTCACCTGAGCTCCCGCTCGAGCCGTTTCTCGATGAGCGAGGGAAGACCTCGTTCCAGATTGGCGGGGACTACGCAGGCCGTGGGTACACCATGAGCGCAAGCGGCGAGGTTCAGTCCATGCGCGCTTCGTTCAATCAGTTTTCTCGCGGGTTCCTGTTGGCATTGGTGCTCATCTATCTGCTGCTAGTCGCCCAGCTCCGCTCGTTCATCGATCCTCTGATGATCTTGTTGACAGTGCCGCTCGGGTTCATCGGCGTGGC
>CAYZDM010000433.1:0-3408 GCA_964476875.1 uncultured Sandaracinaceae bacterium
TTATTGGTGCAACTAATAGACCAGATTTAATTGATCCAGCACTCCTAAGACCAGGACGATTTGAAAAACACATCTTTGTTCGGCTGGCTCTCAATGAGTTCCAGAATGTCGTTTTAAGAATCCAACAGGAAGATTGACTAAATCAAGATGAGGTCCTGCAGTTCCATATCTTGTAGCTCGATTTTGAAGATGTCTCGGTGCTTAGTCTCGCAAAGTCGTATGGGCCGACACTCGCCCTTGCTGGTGTCGACCTGAGCTTCGACGCCGGAACGGTCACCGTGATCCAGGGATCGAACGGTTCTGGTAAATCCACCCTCCTCTGGCTCCTGGCCATGCTCGCCTACCCGACGCGCGGAGAGGTTCGATACGGGAAGTATGGCATCGCCCACGCCGATGATCTCCGGGGCCGAATCGGCTTCGTCGCACACCAGCTACAGCTTTATCCCGGCCTCAGTGGCCATGAAAATCTCCTGCTTGCCGCCAAGCTGCAGGGCATCCCGTACGCAGAGAAGCGCGCCGGCGACCTCTGCGAGATGCTCTCACTCGCCGACTACTGGAACCGCCCGGTCCGAACTTACTCTCGAGGACAAGCCCAACGGGTGTCGATCGCGCGTGCGCTACTTCACGAACCTCGCCTCCTGTTGATGGACGAACCAGCAACCGGCCTCGACGAGAGGTCGACCGCGTCCGTCGTGGAGCTAATCGACCAAGAGAAGCAAGACGGCGCGATCGTCATCGTCGTGACGCATGAGGCCAAGTTCGCGGGTACGGTGGCGGATCGGGTGCTCAACATGGACCGAGGCCGAATCGTGGAGCCCGAGGCATGAGCACACTTCGCGCCGCATGGTTGGTCGCACTCAAAGACCTTCAGCTCGAGCTGCGCACCAAGGAGATACTCACCTCGACCGGGCTCTTCGCGGTCCTGGTCGTCACCCTGAGCTCTCTCGCGTTCTACACCGACCCGGTCAGTGCACCGAACATCGCACCCGGCGTGCTGTGGATCTCGATCCTGTTCTGCGGGATTCTGCTCATCGGTCGAAGCTGGGCGCTCGAACGCGAGAATGATGCGATATTCGGCCTGCTGCTGGCTCCGATTCCGAGGGCCTCGATTTACATCGGCAAAACGCTGAGCGCTCTAATCCTGCTGTTCATCGTCGAACTCCTGCTCGTGCCGCTGTGCCTGATCTTTTTCCAGATCGAGCCCAGTGGTGTCATGGGTCCTCTGCTCGCCCTGGTGTTCCTAGGCTCGATTGGGTTCGTGTCGACGGCTTCGCTCTTCTCGGCGGTGGGGATTCGCACCCGAGCCCGGGACCTCATGCTGAGCGTCTTGGTCTTCCCTCTGGTGGCACCGGCCCTGCTGGCATCCGCGGTAGCGACCCGGGAACTATTCGGCGGAGCCTCGATGTCCGAGATCGTCAGTTGGATGCGTATCCTGGCGGCGTTCGACCTTCTATTCGTCGGCTTCGGTGTCTGGATCTCCAGGCACCTCCTCGCGGAAGCCTGAGTTCTCAGCGGTACGCGCGAATCAAATCGAGCGCGACTGGATCGGACCAATCGAGTGCGCCATCGAACCGAAATCGCACCACCCCGTTTGCATCGATGATCCACGTCTCTGGAAAGAGCTTGGTACCGAACTGTTCGGTGACGACCTTGCGGTCCGCGTCGAGCAGGCTGGTGATCCGCGATGTCCGAGGGATGATGGTCTCGACTTCGTCCCAGTTGCGATCGGTCGAGACTGCGACGATCTCGACGTCGCCCCAGTCTTCGATGATTTCCGCGAGCAACTCGATGGTGGGCATCTCCTGGATGCACGGGCGACAGGTCACCGTCCAGAAGTTCATCACGACGACCTTGCCGCGCTGATCGGACATCTTCCACTCACCGCCACCCGCCTTCGGAAGCGTGAAGTCCGGGGCACGCCGGGAGGCGCCCAGATAGTGAGGAATCCCGCCTTGGCCGTCCATCAAGTTTTCGAAGCGACTATTGCCCAGCAGGGCCCTGAACGGGGCCTCTCGAGAGCGAGCACGTGCGTCCGACACCGCACCGGTGAAGATGAAGATCAGAGGGAACGCGATTGCGCTCACGATGATGGTGGCGATGAGCTCACGTCGAGACACGCCGGTGCCTTAGCGCTTTCCGAGGCCAAGCGAAAGCGGATCGTTGATCCGCGGCGGTCGCACCCTTTCTGTCCCAATCTGTAGGTACACGCCGTCGGCGTCCTCGTGAATCCACTCGCTCATCTTGCCGACTGCGTGATTGTCGAAACGGGCTGGGCAGCGGCCCTCGCGGACCACACACCAGAGCGCGTCCTCCCGCCCCTGCCGAAGAGAAGCCGGGTCGAGACGCTCCCGCCGATCGCCCGAAAGAATGAGATCGACGCCGTCGGTCCCAACCTCGACGTCCTTGACGAAGTACGCCGGGCCCTCGATCTCGATGTACGCCCAATTGATCGAGTTGCTCAGGCAGAAGCGCCCATCCTCGGCGCGATCCACCCAGCTATCGAACGAGCGGGTCAGGTTCGGATGGTCGATCCGATCATCGCCACCGAACCAGCGGCCCCGAGCATCGCGGCGAATGTCGGTCTCTCGGATGCGGCCTTGAAGAAACTCGGCTGGGTCCATAGAGCCTCGCAGACTACAATGCCCCGCGATGGCGAGAAAGAGCCGAAAGCTCGTGGTGGTATCAAACCGTGGTCCTTACCTGCACGAAGCCACCCGCGGACAGGAACGCTGGGTCCGTGCCGCCGGGGGCCTCGTAGCCGCCCTCGACCCGGTCTTGCAGCAGCGCGGAGGGGTCTGGGTCAGCGCAAAGCCCGCCAAGGACTTCGACGCAATCACCGTGCCCGCACCGGACCTCGCCTACGACCTGGCCCACATCTCACTCAAGCGATCGGAGCAGCGCGGGTTCTACGAGGGCGTCTCCAACTCGGTGCTTTGGCCACTCCTGCACGGCTTCGAACCTACGATTCAGGTCGGCGAGGCTCCGTGGTCCAACTACGTCGAGGCCAACCGTGCGTTCGCCGACACCACCATGTCGACGAGTGGTCCGAACGATCTGATCTGGATCCAGGACTACCACCTCATGCTCGTACCGGCGATGGTGCGAGCGAAGCGAGCGAAGAGCCGGATTGGCTGGTTCTGCCACATCCCGTGGCCCCCGCCTGACACCTTCGGCATCCTTCCGTGGCGCGAAGAGATCCTCGAAGGACTGCTTGGCGCCGACGTCCTCGGCTTCCATCTGCCCGAGTACGCGGAGCATTTCCGTCAGTGCATCGAGCGTTTCACCTCGTATCGAGTAACCCGCGGCACGATCCAATATCGGAACCGAAAGGTGAAGATGATCGCCGCACCGATTGGAATTCCGGTCGACGAACTGCAAGCGCTCGCGATCGACCCCGACGTGGCACGG
>CAYZDM010000434.1:0-3406 GCA_964476875.1 uncultured Sandaracinaceae bacterium
GTACTTCGGCAAGAGGCCACGAATCGACCTGGATCCCATGCACGTCGTGAGCCTCGGTGCGAGCTTGGCCGCAGCGCGTCCGGCGGTTTCAGAGCTACTCGACCCCTACATTTGAGAGTGCCGCGGCCGCCCACTTGTCTCGTGTGCTCGCGTAGATGCTGGGACTAGTTCGACAGTGCTTTGATGACGGCGTCGTCGAGGTGCACATCTTGCTGTGGGAACGGGATCCCAATGCCGGCCTCATCGAGCGAGACCTTGCACCCGCGCACCGTGGCTTGCCAGACGTCCCAGAAGTCCTCGGTCTTGCACCAAACGCGGACCTGCCAGTCGACAGAGGACCCGCCGAGCCCCTTCAGAAAGACTTGGGGGGCTGGATCGGTGATCATGCCGGGAATGCTGGCTGCGACCTTCTCAAGTGCTGCCCGGGTCGCATCGATGTCCGCGGAGTATTCGGCGCCCACGTCGATATCTACGCGGCGTTTTTCGTACCCGGTGTAGTTCGTGATCGTGCTTCCAAACACCGCGCCATTCGGGATGATGAGCTTCTTGTTGTCGAGCGTTCGAAACTCACAAGTGAACAAATCGATGTGCTCGCAGCACCCCGTGTCACCGTTCACTTCCACGACATCGCCCACCTTGAAGGGACGAAACGCCAACAGCATGATGCCCGCAGCAAAGTTGCCGAGCGTTCCCTGGAACGCCATGCCCACCGCGAAGCCCGCGGCGGCTAGCACTGCAGCGAAGCTCGCCGTCTGAATCCCGAATACACCCAGGCACCCGAGGACCGCGCCCACGAGAATCAGATACCGTCCAAACTTGGCGAAGAACCTGGTCAGGGTCGCGTCGAAGTTGCGCTTCTCGAGCGCAGCGCGCACCCCACGCTCGGTCCAGGTCGCCACTATCCAGGCGACAAAGATCGCTAGAAGTACGCCCAACACCCTCGGGCCGTATTCCAATAGCAGATCGGCGTACTTGCTCGGGTCCATATCCATGATGCCTCCGCTTCCTGAACCGCCGCTAGCGCAGCAGCTGGTCGAGAATAATCAGGTTCTCGGCTTCTACATCTTCGACGTTGCCGTCCGAGAGGATTATCGCTCTCGCCGCGTCGAGAAACAGTTGCCTGTGTTCTGCCGGAATGTCCGCTGGGTCGAGGTCGTCGGCGCGGGGCGGGACCTCCAACCATTTGGCGACTTGCTCCTGCTCTTCGTCGTCGAGCTTCAGGCGAACCACCATTTTGACAATGAACTCGCGCTCCGCATCGGCGATCTCAAGGTCAGCCCAGGCAAAGGAGCAGACGAACCTCATCAGTTGAAGTCGGTCTTCCTTGTTGAGAGCGTCCAGCATGCGCGGGACTCTACTCCGAGCGGTGGCGCAACACTAGCCTGAAGCGGGCCCCGAGAGGGTGAAGGCCGAGCAACTGCCGAAGGAAGCTACCGTGGCTGGTTTTTTGGGCTATGGTCCGACCTCGATGGCCACCAAAGTGACCATGCCGCAACTCGGTGAGAGCATCGTCGAGGGTACAATCGGCAAATGGCTCGTCTCCGTCGGGCAGTCCGTCGCAAAGGACGAACCGATCGTCGAGATTCTGACTGATAAGGCGGACAGCGAACTGCCGGCTCCGGTCGGTGGCGTCGTCACACAGCTGTTCGCCGGCGAAGACGACATCGTCGCGGTCGGCGATCCAATCTGTGAGATCGACGAAAACGCGCAGGCCAGCGCCGGTCCCGCCGCCGCCCCTGCTGAAGCACCGGCGTCTCCGGCAGCAGCGGATGCCGGCCAGGAGTCACCCACTTCACCATCCGTCCGCAAGCTTGCTCGCGAGAGGGATGTCGACCTCTCGGGTGTGGATGGCTCCGGTGAAGGCGGTCGTATCGTTCGAGACGACGTGATGGCTGCGATCTCCTCTACTCCCGAGCGCATGGCCACGCCGCCACCACCACCGCCGGCCGTGTCCGAAGCGCCCGCACCGTCACCGCCCCCGCGTCCTGCCTCACCGCCCGCCCGCGTGACCGGTCCAAGCGGAGCGTTCCGTTTGCCACCCTATGTTCCAAAGGACGGCGACGAGATCGTCCCGTTCACGCGCCGTCGCCGAATCATCGCAGACCACATGGTCTATTCGAAGCAGACAGCGCCGGATGTCGTGACGTTCGCCGAATGCGACCTCCATCGCACCGCAGCGTTGCGCGACCGGCACAAGGGCCACTTCAAAAAAGAGGGCGTCAATCTGACGTACTTGGCTTTTGCCATCGCTGCGACGGCCCGCGCACTCCGAGAGTTCCCCGAGATCAACTCTCGTGTCCTCGACGATGCGTTCGTCAAGCTCGCCGAAGTGAACGTTGGCATTGCGGTCGACACGGACGAGGGACTAGTGGTGCCGGTCATTCGCAACACCGACGACCTGACCATTCGCGGGGTGGCTCGCGCAGTAGCCGACGTCGCCGAGCGAGCACGCTCTGGGAACCTCACGCCAAACGACCTCTCCGGCAAGACTTTCACCATCTCGAATCCCGGTCGCCGCGGAAATCTCGTTGGCGGCGCGATCATCTCCCAACCCAACGTTGCCATTCTCCGCCTGGGCACCATCAAAAAACGCGTTGTCGTCATCGAGCACGAAGGCGAAGACTTGATGGCGATTCGTCCCGTCATGCACATGGCGCTCACCTACGACCATCGCGTTGTCGATGGCTTACACGCCAACGGTTTCCTCTACCGCATCGCCGAGATTCTCGAATACGGCGATTTCAAACTCTGAGCGTCCGGCGACCGTTCGTATCGTTCTTGGCCGCTCAAGGTGTCCTGGCGGAACACGCCATTGCAGTTACGCCGATCACGCTACCGTCGCACTCGTCAATTTTCACTGGGCTCTATCCGCCCGCGCACGGCGAAGCGGCCCACGCGATCTTCATAGCGCATGCCGCGTTGAAGCAGGGAAGACTTGAGTCCGTTACTCCCTGGTACGACAAAGCGCTCAACGCGCAGCCCGACAGCTAGCAAGCAGGGCTGCTGTCAGGTTTGAGCGCGATGCGTTTGGGCGACGCGCAGACGGCGCAACGCTATTTTAATCAGGCGATCAAGAACGACCCAACCTCCTGGAAACCCCTCTACAATCTCGCATGCGTGCAAGTCCGCTTGGGTAAACCAGAGGCGGCATTCAACTACCCACAGGAAGCGGTCGGCCGAGGCTTCACCGAACAAGCCCTACTGCGCGCCGACCCATGTTTTAAGCCGCTGCACACCGACCCCCGCTTCGTAGCCATCGCCGGTCAGTAAAGAGGGGACAGTCCCCCTTTTTCAAGGGGTTACTTCCGGCGGATGACAGTGTCGGTGTCCGTGTCAGTGTCGGTGCCAGCGACAGTGCCAGCGACAGTGCCAGTGCCAGTGCCAGTGCCAGCGACAGTGCCAGTGC
>CAYZDM010000435.1:0-3374 GCA_964476875.1 uncultured Sandaracinaceae bacterium
AACCGCCTGAGCTACATCGCCAGAGGGGCGCGAGTATAGGCATGTAGGTGGGCCGTGCAATGTGGGCTTTCGGCGCGCCGCCGGTCCGTGCTTGGCACCGCAGTTGGATTGGTTTATGGGCGAGATCGTGTCTACCGTCTTCCGTCTTTTCTCGCTCGTCGGTCTGATGGCGATTGCGATTCCAGCAGTGACGTTCGCCCAGTCCGGGGGTTGGGGTCAGCCGATCACGGCGCCTGCGCCAGCCGAACCGCCACCTCCGCCGCCAGAGCCGACTCCCGCGCCCCGGTCCGAGCCCCCACCGGAGCCGTCCGAACCCGCTCGGACGGAACCCAACCCGGACTGGTCCGACGCGGCCCCCGGCGAGTACGAGGAACGCTCCGCCACTAATCCCGATTGGGTCGAGGAGGTTGAGGCGCCCCCGGTGGGCACCATGAAACCCAACGCCTCCGAGAACTACGATCCTCGCTACGCGAATCGCAACCTGACGATGCCCCGCGGCATGATGCGAGGCACCTTCGACACGGTCGTGGGCCGCCGTACCGAAGAGCTTCAGGGCGTCGGCCAGCCGTTCGGGCCAGTCGGTACGATCTCGACCATGAACTTCGGGGTGGCCATCACGCTGGCCGACGACTTCGAGATCGGTTTTTCCCGCTACCGGATGGGATCGTTCCCGGGCGTCAGCGTCTTTCCTGACTTCGGCTTCGGCGGCGAGGGGCTCATCACGTTCAGCATGTCGCCCGAGGCGAAGTTCGGTGACATCCCCCTCTACGCACGCTTCGAGGCGTTCGAGAGCGAGTACGTCAAGCTTGGCTTTGACGCCGTGTTTCGAATCCCGATCAGAACTGAGTTCGGTTTCCTCGGTGGCATCCCAATTCGCTTCATCGCCAATGAGCAGTTCGCGTTCGATACGGGAATGGAGTTCACCATCGACAGCAATCCGAGCGGCCCGTCGGTCTGGTCGCTGAACATCCCGTTCAACTTCATCGCGAACGCGACGGAGCGGTTCTTCGTCAAGTTGCACAGTGGCATGAATATGTTCGACCTCGGGGGGACGATACGAGCCGCGACATCGGGCTTGGTTAATGGCCCATTCTATTTCCTCCCGCTCGGCTTCGGTGCCGGCTACACCGTCGACGCGGGTACGACGATGATGGACATTTTCGCCAGCTTCCGTTTCCCGACGTTCTATGGTTTCACTACGCGCGAGGGCCAGCTGAACGCAGAGACTTGGCAGGTCACCATCGGTCTCAACATCTACTCTCCGGTGCTCTTCAAGGGCAGCGCGCTCTGATGATCTACGCGCTCGGAGATCGACGTGTCGAGATCGACGGCGAGGTGTTCGTCGCGGATTCAGCGACGGTCATCGGGTCCGTCACCCTGGGCGACAAGTCGAGCGTGTGGTTCAACGCGGTGGTGCGGGGCGACACAGACGAGATCATCATTGGAGAAGAGACGAACATCCAGGACTGCGCGGTCTTGCACACAGACCCCGGTATTCGACTGATTCTCGGGCGTGGCGTGACCGTCGGTCACCACGCGATGGTTCACGGCTGCGAAGTCGGCGACTACAGTCTCATCGGCATCAACGCGGTGGTTCTCAACAATGCCAAGATCGGCAAATACTGCACGATCGGCGCCAACGCTTTGGTCACGCAGGGGCAGGAAATTCCCGACTATTCGCTCGTCCTCGGGTCCCCCGGCAAGGTGGTCCGTCAAGTCGACCCCAGCGAGGCGAAGATCCTCGAGACGGGCGCCGCCGGCTACGCGCTCAAGGCGAGCACGTATCTCGAGGCGCTGCGTCCCGACGATCGCTTTTCCTGATTTCAGATACGGTCCAGTAGCGTCTGTTCACCGAGCTCGGCACACAAGGCTTCCAGTGCTGGACGATCGGGGCCCCTCCAACGCATGTCGTCGAGCGATTCGTCGATCGGTGCGTCGGTACGCAGTGTCGCAAGCGTTCGATACAATCTAGCGTCGTCGCGATGCTCGCGAAGGTTTGCAGCGAGTGTGGCGCCACCACGTACCTTCACACCCCAGTCTTCGTGATCGTCGGGGATGTTGTCGAGGTGCCGCAGCGCTGCGAGAACGATCGACGCGCTCTTTGCTCCCCAGCGCGGGATACCAGGAATGCCATCTGCCGTGTCGCCGACCAGCGCCAAGTAGTCGGGGATCGACTCTGGCAGCACGCCGAACTTCTCCTGTACGCCCTCCTCGTCCAGGACGATCTCCCGACGGCGATCGAGCGTCACGACGTCGGTGCCACGAACGCATTGACAGAGGTCTTTGTCGGGCGAGCAGATGACCACCTGGTCGACGTCAGACGCGTCACGGAATTTCGCGGAGGCTCCCGCGAGCGCGTCGTCGGCCTCGAAGTCGACCATGGGCCAGGTCACCATTCCGAGGGCCCGGCTCGCGCGCTCCACGAGCGGGAACTGATCGAAGAGTTCCGGCTCGAGGCCCTCGCCCGTCTTGTAGCCATCGAAGAGCTCGTTGCGGAAAGACTCGACCGTTTGATCGAACGCGCAGCCGACGTGGGTCACGTCGTCGTTCCGAAGCATCGCTGCCATCGAACGCATGAAGCCTCGTGTTGCGCCGACCTCGCGTCCGGTCGGTGACTTCGCCTCCGGCGCACCGAACCAAGATCGGAAGAGTTCGTACGTCCCGTCGACCAGATGCACCTTCATCGCGGGTTCTTACCGCACATCATCTCCGGAGCATGCTTCGCGCCTCAGAAGGACTCGCATTACGGGGACTTGTGGAGCGATCTTGAGAGCGTCACAGAAGGAGCTCGCTCCCGATCGATGGGTGAGACGATCGCGCCCAATGTCAGATAGCCACACACACGCTATACTAAATGTTGCGTAATTTTTGTGGTCATACCCCAATATCTAGTACGATACAGAAATAGCCATACATGAGGTGCCATGTGAGGTGGCCTGAGAGGACTGGTTCTATGACGCAGTGCGAAATCGAAGAAAAGGGCCGCGTCGGCTTCTCTCAACTGCCTGAAATCGCGGGCGAAAGAAAGAAAGCAATTTGGGCCGATCGTTTCTGCTTGACGGGTCCGCACCGGCGGAGCTACTTCGCAGGTCCGCCCCCAAGCGGTTGTGGTGGTAACGAGGCTACCAGCGCAACACCTTGTGGGACGATTGTGGATAGCGGGTGCTCTACCTGGGGATGGATGGTGGATTTACCCGGATGGTGAGTTGCGTCTGGTTGGAGGTAAGTTGTGGCATTGGATACTAGGGGAATGACGAGTAATTTGGAGATCGAAGGCGCCCGACGGGCCGAGGTTTCGCAGAAGGCCGGTGGCCTGACCATGGACCGACGGTTGACCAAACCCCACGAGGAGCCGCTCGAGGAGGTCGAATACG
>CAYZDM010000436.1:0-3361 GCA_964476875.1 uncultured Sandaracinaceae bacterium
TGGTGAAGACCGACAGCTTGTACTCGGGGGTGTTGGTCTTGCCGAACACGACGACCCCCGCAGCCAAGAACCGCCGAACGATCTCCGCCGTGTGCTCGGAGACCTCCCCCTTGTGGAGCCGGCTCCCATTACTCATTGGTGTACCGGCCAGCGCGTGGTGGGCGTCCTTGAGCAAAAAAGGGACCCCGGCGAACGGTCCGGAGAGTTCGTCCTTCAGGCGGGCGCGCGCGTAGTCGTAGAGGGGGGTGACGATGGCGTTGAGTGCTGGGTTGATCGCCTCCGCGCGAAGGATGGCTGCCTCGAGCACTTCCTTTGGCGACACCTCGCCCTTCGCAATGAGCTCAGCGAGGCCCAGTCCATCGAATTGCGCATAGTCGTCGAACACTTCGCCTGACCTTCGGCGGAGGGTGCGTCGATGTCAAGACGCACGAGCGCGAGCGCTCAGCAACGCGATGATCGATCCGATGGACACAAACCCGATCACGTACGCGCCGTGGTAGTCGAACAAATGTGCGTGCACTCGGTAGAGTCCAACGCTCGTGACAATGCCAGCCGCATAGCCCCACCATGGCTGTTCACGCCACAGGATACGCTGTCGCCTCGTGATGACCGCCACGAACGGCCAGAACGAGGTCGCGGCTACGTACCCCCGATACGGTTCTCCCATTTCCGCCACTAGCCTTCGATCTTGGTGTCGACCGCCGGTGAACGCGAGGACGATCACGCCAATGAAGAACACGAACGTCACCGAAGACGGCGCGAGCAAGGCGTGCGCGGCGGCCCACAGCGCGACTCCAGAGAAAAACGGATGCCTGGTAATCTGTTGCATGCCCCGGACGGGAACGACACGATGGCGAAACGCGGCCATCGGGAAGCGCGGGTACTCCAGCACGGCCGCGATGAAGAGCGCGAACCCAAAGCCCGAAACCGCTATCAGAGCGCCGCGAACCGGCGGGATGGTGACCCAGAGCGAGGACTGTGGTTGGACGAATCGGTGCAACGCGACGTAGCGAACCAGGATGGCGAAGGTGATGATGGCGACGATTGAGTAGAGGGCGATGAACCCGGTTTCGCCCAGGCCGCGCACGAGGCGCGAACGAATGGGTCGCGCCGCCAGCCCCACATGGGTTCCGCCGAACAGCAGCCACAAGAGCGCAGTAACCCATCCTTCGTCCATGAACGACACTGAGCCTACGACGGTTTGTCCCCGTTCTCCAGGGGGGCTGCTAGACTCCGGCGCGTCATGAAGGTTCTCCACGTCTGCGCGGTGGCGTTCGGGCTCGAGACCCTATTGTTGCCGCAGATCGACTTCCTCAGCCGTCGGGGGCTGACTGTCGAGGCAGCCTGCTCTCCCGACCCACGGGTCGGCCCCCTGCGGGAGCGTGGCTACGCGATTCATGAGATCGCAGTGGACCGTCGCATCGCTCCAGGACCGAACTCCAAGAGCGTGCTGAGCCTCGCCCGTCTCATGCGGCGAGAGAAGTACGACCTGGTGCACACCCACTCGCCGGTCGCATCGGTTCTCGGTCGCGCGGCGGCAAAGCTCGCGGGCATCGAACGGATCGTGTACACGGCGCATGGCTTCTACTTCCACGAGCACATGCCGCGCCACAAGTACGCGCTCTACCACGGCATCGAACGGTCTGTCGCGCAGATTACCGACCGCATCTTGGTGCAGAGCCAGGAGGACTACGACACTGCTGTCACCAGTGGTCTCGGGTCCGCCGCGAAACTTCGCTATCTCGGCAACGGCATCGACCCAAGTCGATTCGAGCCAGCCTCGCTCGAGGACGACGATCGAACGAAGCTACGTCGTGACCTAGGGATCCCAGACGAGCATTCGCCCCTCCTCGGCATCACCGGTCGAATCACCGAAGAGAAGGGGTTCGGCGAACTCGTGGAAGCGCTCGCCCTGATTCGAGATGAGTTTCCGGCCGCCCACTTGCTCGTGATCGGGGGGCAGCTCTCAACGGAACGGGACGCGTTTCAGGACAAGCTCGTCGATTTCATTGGGGAACAGGGGCTCGAAGCGAACGTCACCTTCGCCGGCTTTCGCAGCGACGTCGATCGGCTCCTCGGTTTACTCGACCTCTTCGTCCTGCCGTCGTACCGCGAGGGGCTTCCCCGATCCGTGCTCGAGGCGATGGCCATGGAATTGCCGGTCATCGCGACCGACATCCGAGGCTGTCGGGAAGCCGTCGTCGACGAGGTCACCGGTGTGCTCGTGCCACCTAAAGATGCGAAAGCACTCGCCGGCGCTCTCAGCCGAGTCCTCACCGATAGGCAGTGGGCGAAGCGCCTAGGGAAAGCAGGACGGGATCGTGTAGTGACGACCTTCGATGAGCGTTTCGTCTTTGCACGGCTCGAAAGGTTCTACCGGGAACTCGGGGTGGAGTTCACATGAAGGTCTTGGTCACCGGTGCGACAGGATTCGTCGGAAGGCATTTGGTCCCGGCGCTCGAAGCAGCGGGACATGCGCTGACGCTCGCGCTTCGTAATGCGGACGCAGCAACTCGCCTACCGGACGCGCCCACGCACAGCCAGCGACGAACGGTCGTCATGGGCGACTTGAGCGAACACACCGACTGGCGCGATGGATTGAGGGGAGCGGACGCGGTCATCCATCTTGCCGCCCGCGCCCATGTCCTCACCGACGGCCCGGACGAGACAGATGCCCTCGATCGAGTCAATGCTCGCGGAACCGCACGCCTCGTCGATCAGGCGCTCGATGCGGGCGTCGAACGCTTCGTTCTCATGAGCTCGATCGGCGCCGTGACCAGCGCAAGCGAGAACTGCGTCACGCTGGCAACACCCTCCACACCCGACACGCCGTACGGGCGGAGCAAACACGCGGCGGAACGCAATCTGATCGAACGCGCGGCCGGGACAAAGATGTCTTGGACCATTCTTCGTCCGACCCTGGTTTACGGCCCGGGCAACCCCGGCAACATGCAACGACTGGTCTCCCTCGTCCAACGGGGTCTGCCCCTGCCACTTGGAGCAGTTCGAAACCGCCGGAGCTTCACCTTCGTCGGGAACCTCGCCGACGTGACTGCGATCGCCCTCACCCACCCCGGCGCGCGGAACGCCGTGTTCCTCGTCGCCGACGGAGAGGACCTGTCGACGCCCGAGCTCGTTCGCCGCATTGCTCGCTACGCCGAGGTATCGACTCCGTTGGTGCCTGTTCCCCTGCCCATCCTGCGTGGCGTCGCACGGACGGCCGACCTCTGGGCCAGCATCACCAATTCTAGCCCAGGTTTTGGAACCCAAGCGCTGAAACGACTCGAGTCGTCGCTTTACGTGGACATCGATCCGCTCCGCACCAAACTCGCTTGGACGCCGCCCGTTGGCGTTGACGAGG
>CAYZDM010000437.1:0-3351 GCA_964476875.1 uncultured Sandaracinaceae bacterium
GGTTCGCGGCCAATAACAGCCAGATTTCATCGAATTTGGCGCTACACCCCGGAGCCCCTAAAATGATTGAATGCAGTTTAGGCGGATTTTTACAGCAGATATTGGTTTCCTCTTCCTCCTCTCGATCGCTGCCTGTAGCAGCGGCACGAATGGCGAGGTTCGCAACGGGACGGGCGGTGCCGGCGGAGAGGCGATCACCGATGGCGGCGTGGTGTTCGTCGATGGGGCGACCCCTCCCTGCGACGGCGTGTGCGTTGTCGAAGACGGCGGGGTGACCATTCCGACTGCAGACGGCGGGACGACCCAATGCTTCTTCATCCAATGTCAGGGTCGCGTCACCGCGTGCGGGGACTGCTCCGACAACGATGGCGATGGCCTGATCGACAACAACGACCCCGAGTGCCTCGGACCCTGCGACAACTACGAGGGTGAAGAGTTGCTCTCCGGCGTTGGCGGTGAGACCGGCGAGCAATGCAAAGCCGACTGCTATTTCGACTTCGGCAATGGCGCCGGTAACGACGACTGTCATTGGAGCCGAAGCTGCGATCCGCTCGAGCCGAAGGCACAATGCGACTACGACGAGCGGAAGCTCGGTGGCAAGGACTGTCCCCTTCCGACGCAGTCAGACCTTTGCGAAGATGTCTGCACGCCGCTCACACCGAACGGCTGCGACTGCTTCGGTTGCTGCACCTTCCCGGAACTTGCGGGAGAAGGTCCAGGAGGAAGCGACGGCTACGTCTATATCGGCTCTGAGGACGGTTGCACATTCGACACCGTGACAGACCCCGCGCATTGCATGGCGTGCACGCCGGCGGCCAGCTGTTTGAACACCTGCGGTCGCTGCGAAGTCTGCATCGGCAAGCCGACGATTCCGGACGACTGTTTCCCTGGAAGTGGCGGCATAGGTGGAAGCGGTGGCATGGGCGGAAGCGGCGGCATGGGCGGCTCGGACGGTGGCGAACGCTGTCAGGATGGCAGGCAGGCATGCGGACTTCCGGGAGACCCCGCGTGTCCAAGTGGTGGCTTCTGCCTCACCGGCTGCTGCATCATCGTGCAATAACGAGCTAACCGAGGATGTCCGTCACCCGATGGACGTCGTCGGGGTCTGACGTCGTCGGCACCAGCAATACGTCGTCTGCGCCAGCATCCTTGGCCGTTTGGACCGCGTCTTTGAGGGCCTGTGGTGTGGTTACGATGCAGATCTGCTTCACGCTATCCCGCGCGACTGGGACCATGAAGTTCAGGTATCGTTCGAGGTAGGCGTCGAGTTGTTCGCGTGCATTCGGGCCGAGCGCGTACCAGAAGCCGGTGCCGAGCCACGGGGTCGGACGGCCGCGGTTCTTCCAGGCGCTGCGCGCGGCCTCGAATTGCAAGTCCATCTCTGCGGCGGATGGCCCAAAGCTGAATCCGCATAGCCCATCGGCCCATTTCGACGCGGCTTGAATCGACTCGACCATCAGTGAACCGGCGAGCAACTTCGGTCCACCCTCTTGAACGGGAGCAGGGCCGACGGGAAGGGCACCTTCGACCACCGGCTCCCCTCGCCAGACGCTGCGCATTGCATCCACGCTCTGGGCGAGTCGCGTGAGACGGTGCCCCAAGGGCGCGTCGACGGACTGGTAGTCCTGGTCGCGACCTCCAACTCCGAGGCCCGCGACGAAGCGACCGCCGGACAGCACGTCGATGGTCGCGAGCTGCTTGGCGAGCATGACCGGGTGATGGAGCATCGGGACAAAGACGCCACTGATGATCTTCACGCGTTCGGTGAGCACGGCAGCGGCCGAGAGCGCGGCCGTCATGTCTGGGTTGTAGAAAGAGATGCGTTCGCCGGCCGCGATACTCGCGAAGAAACCGGCGTCGATGCGCTCGCACCACTTCAAGAAGGTGTCTCTATCGAGGCCCGGCGCCATGACCGGAAGGTTCATCCCAATTTCCATACGCTCCTCCCTACGGCGCAATGGGGGGCTTTGCATCTACCCCCGATGGCGTTTAGGACTACGGCCCCCGCGCGACCCGCGAGGGCTGCGACTGGCGGAGGATAAACCATGCGAAACCCCAAGGATTTCTTCAAACCCATGGCCATCGGGGCGCCCGAACCCGCTCGGGAGATCCCGTTCCGGCCGTCGCGGATGATCCACTTCTTCGACCCGAGCAATCCCAGGATGGCGGCCAAGGTGCCGAGCATCGCAGAGAAGTGCGACGTCATCCTCGGCAACCTCGAGGACGCGGTGCAGGCGGACAAGAAGACCGAAGCACGAGAGGGCTTCGTGAAGATCGCCAAGGAGAACGATTTTGGCGACTGTCAGCTTTGGACTCGGGTCAACAGCCTCGACAGCCCGTGGTTCCTCGACGACATGTGGCAGATCGTTCAAGAGGTCGGTGACAAGGTCGACGTGATCATGGTGCCCAAGGTCGAGGGGCCGTGGGACATTCACTACGTTGATCGATTCCTCGCACAACTCGAGGCGCGAGCGGGCGTGAAGAAGCCCATTCTCGTTCACGCGATTCTGGAGACCGCGCTTGGCGTGGCGAACGTCGAGGAGATCGCTGGGGCTAGCCCTCGCATGCAGGGCTTGAGTCTTGGTCCGGCCGACCTCGCCGCATCGCGACGCATGAAGACAACTCGCGTTGGCGGTGGGCACCCCGGTTACCTCGTTCGTGAGGATCCCAACGCTGACGACCTAGAAGCGCCTCGCGCCACTGCACAGCAGGACCTTTGGCACTACACCATCGCGCGCATGGTCGACGCCTGTGTTGCGAACGGGATCTTCGCGTACTACGGACCGTTCGGCGACATTCGCGATACGCTTGCCTGCGAAGATCAGTTCCGCAACGCGTTCCTGCTCGGTTGCGTCGGCGCGTGGTCGCTCCACCCGGTGCAGATCGACATTGCGAAGAAGGTATTCAGTCCGCCCGTCGACGAGGTGCTTTGGGCCAAGCGAGTGATCGAGGAGATGGGCGACGGCTCCGGCGCGGTCATGATCGACGGCAAAATGCAGGACGACGCGACATACAAGCAGTGCAAGGTAATGGTCGGGCTTGCCCGAATGCTCGCCGAGAAGGACGCCGATCTCAAGGCGGCTTACGAGTTCTAAGAGGAGTCACGATGAGTAAGAAGCATCGTCCACGACGAAGCGTGTTGTACATGCCCGGCGCCAATGCGCGGGCGCTGGAGAAGAGCCGTTCGCTACCGGCGGACGCGTTGATTTTCGATCTGGAGGACGCGGTTGCGCCCGATGCGAAAATAAACGCTCGCAAGCAGATCATCGAGGCGGTTGCTGCCGGCGGTTACGGGAATCGTGAGATTCTGATCCGCACCAACGGCTTGAACACACCGTGGGGCTACGATGA
>CAYZDM010000438.1:0-3342 GCA_964476875.1 uncultured Sandaracinaceae bacterium
GTCGCGAAGTCGAACGAAACGACGGAGTGGACCGAGAGAACCAGCGGCGTCGAGATGCCAGCAAAGATGAGATAGGCCCGCTCGTAGTGCTGCCAATGCCGGTGTGCACCACGCCAACCGAGTGCGAAGAAGCCGTAGACGCGCTTGCGGACTAGATTCTTGGACCGGTCACGCAGCGTCGCGAAGTCGGGAATCAAACCGATGTACCAGAAGATCACACTGATCGTCAGGTAGGTGCTGACGGCGAACACGTCCCACATCAGGGGGCTCTTGAAGTTCGGCCACATGTCCATCTGGTTCGGAAGCGGGAAGAGATAGTAGTCGAACCACGGACGGCCTGTGTGAATGGCGGGGAACAGGCCCGCACAAAGCACCGCGAACACCGTCATCGCCTCGGCGAAGCGGTTGATGCTCGTTCGCCACTTCTGCCTGAACAGGAAGAGAATGGCGGAGATCAGCGTGCCGGCGTGGCCAATACCGATCCACCACACGAAGTTGGTGATGTCCCACGCCCAATAGACTGGCGCGTTGTTACCCCAAACGCCGACGCCTTGGATGAACAGATACGCGAGGGCTGCGCCCATGACGCCGAGCACCGAAACCGAGAGCAGGAACAGGAGCCACCAACCGCGAGGGGCCGGGTTCTCCGTGACGCCTGCAATCGCCTCGGTGATGTCGTTCGGTGTCGTGCCCTCTGGGAGGAGGGAAGTTTCGCCGAGTTCTTTGATGGGTGCGTCGTAGCTCATTGATTCTTACCCTTTCCCCTTCAGCTTGGGGTTTGGGTTCCGGATGCGCGCTAGGAACGACGTGCGAGGCCGCGTGCCGATTTCGGCGAGCAGCTTGTAGTTGCGGTTCACTGCCTCCCACTTCGCTACCTTGCTCTCCGGGTCGTTCAGGTCGCCGAACGCGATGGTTTGGGTCGGGCAAGCCTGTTGGCATGCGCTCTTGATGTCCCCATCCTTGAGCGCGCGGCCTTCGCGCTTGACTGCAATCTTCCCCTCCTCGATGCGCTGCACACAGTACGTGCACTTCTCCATCACGCCGCGCATACGGACCGTGACGTTGGGGTTGAACTGAAGCTTCCTCGACTCTGGGATTCTTTGAACGAGCCGTACTTGTCGTCCAAGTGGCCGTGCCAGTCGAGGTAGTTGAATCGCCGAACCTTGTAGGGGCAGTTGTTGGCGCAGTAGCGAGTGCCGACGCAGCGATTGTACGCCATGTCGTTGAGGCCCTCGGGCGTATGCGTCGTCGCGTTGACCGGGCAGACGTTCTCGCAGGGCGCTTCCTCGCACTGCTGACACGTGACCGGTTGCACGGCGAGTTCTGGATCGTTCTCGTCGTCACCGACGAAGTACCGATCGATGCGGAGCCAGTGCATCTCGCGTCCGCGCTCTACCTCGAACTTGCCGACCGAAGGGATGTTGTTCTCGGCCTGACAGGCGATGACGCAGGCATTGCAGCCGGTGCAGCCGTTGAGGTCGATGACCATGC
Organism: uncultured Sandaracinaceae bacterium; assembly: GCA_964476875.1. GTDB lineage: Bacteria > Myxococcota_A > Polyangia > Polyangiales > Houyiibacteriaceae > SG8-38. Next base: position 1,492 of record CAYZDM010000438.1, read on the forward strand.
CCCACTTGTGGCCTTTGGTGTAGTCCTGCTGCTTCCACAGTGGAGGTGTGCTCACCGGGTCGACCGAACGATACGACGCGAAATCGGGTTCCTTCTTGTACTCGTCGAGCGTCGCATCGATCGCGATGGGGCGACCCTCCATGCGATCGTGCGTCTGAGTTTGGACCAAATTGTAGGCCTCGCGCAGCGCCTCGACCTTCACGCCGCCAGCGAAATCCATCCCGTCGGTGGTGCGAAGCGGATTGACGTCGAAACCCTTGCCGTTGCCGTAGCGGCCCGCAGCGGTTCGGCCCCAGCCAAGGGTCAGCGTCACACAGAAGTCCGCATGCCCCGGAACGATCCAAGCGGGCACCTCGATGGAGGTCTCGCCCTTGGTGAGACGAAGCATCTGGCAGTTCTTCGTTCCGAGCGCCTTGGCGGTCGCTGGAGAAATTAGAGCAGCGTTGTCCCAGACCAGTTTCGTGATCGGGCTCGGCAGCTCGAGCGCCCAGAGGTTGTTGGCGTGCTCGCCGACCCACAACGCAGCGTCCGGCTCGAAGTTCACCTCGAAGCTGTCCTTGCCGATGGTAGTGCGCTCAACTACGGCGCCGACGAGCGCGTTGGCGATCCGGTTAGTGAGGACCTGCGCGGTGCCTCGCTGTGGTCTGCCCAGCGTGCCGTTGTGTAGGGAGCCGCGCCAAATCGCGTCCTGGCTGGTCCCCTCCGGCGTGAAGCCGAGCATGAGCAGCGACACGGTGCTGGCATCCAGCTCCTTGGCGTGCGTCTCGCGCACTAGGTCGTGCACGTTGGTGTTCTTCTCACCAGCGAAGATCGCGAGAATCTCGATCGGGTTCCGACCACCGTAGAGTGGCGCGATGAGCGGTTGCTGGACGGAATAGGAGCCGTTGAGACTCTGCTGGTCTCCCCAGGCCTCCAGCTCGTGAGCCAACGGCGCGTGCCAGGAGCACAGCGCCGACGTCTCGTCGCGGTGGCTCGCGATATGGACCGACGTGAGCGCCTCGCGCGCGAGCAGATCATCGAACTTCAGATCGGCAGGTGCGTCGTAGACCGGGTTGCCGCCCAAGATCACCAGAGATTCGACGCTATCGATCTCGGCCGCCAGCTGAGCGATGCTCTTACGGCTAGCGGCGTCCTCGGCGTCAACGATCGGGCCGAGGCCGAATGTCTTGTCCGTGTTCCCGAGCGCGTAGTTGATCGCATGTGCCAACGCGTGGACTCGGGGGGACTGGCCCGACCCCGGAACGACTAGGCAAGCGCCGGGGTTGGCGACCAAATCGTCCGCAACGGCCGCGAGGAAGTTGAGGTCGATGCCATCGACGTCCGAGCTGCTCGGCAACTTGGCCAGAATGGCGGCGAGGGGAAGCAAATCCCTCGCACCGCGCCGGGCAAGCTCGGCGACCAGCAGTCGCGTGAACCGTTCGATGTCGCCAAGCGGTAACCGCAAACGATGATCCGACAGTCCGCCCGTGACCGTGTAGTTCGCTTCGACGGCGTAGAGACGGCTCATGTTGGAGTTCGGGGACGTCAGTCCACGGGGGTACACCGCCCGGCGCCCATTGTAGACCGCGCCGGGCTCGGAGCCGAGGAAGTCGGACCCGAGCGAGACCGTCACGTTCGACCGAGCGAAATCGTAGGAGGGGTAAACCTTCGCACCGAACGCGATCATCGCGCCTTCGCGCACGTTGTCGTCATCGATGGGGCTGTAGGTGTGGAAACGCGCCTTCGGGAAGCGCTCGACGACCTTGTCGCGCATGCGACGGAAGGTTGGGCTGTTCGAAATCGGCGCGAGAAAGCGCAGACCCGCCCCGGCGTCCTTCTCGTGCTTCTTGATCAGTTCTTTCAGAAGCTTGT
>CAYZDM010000439.1:0-3335 GCA_964476875.1 uncultured Sandaracinaceae bacterium
CCCCCCCCTCCCGTCAACGCACGAAAAAGGGGTCAGACCCCTTTTTGAATGGGTTAATGGAAAAATCAACAACGTCGGCCACAAGCCGCCGACAAGTACCCCATGCCACGCGTCGCCAGACAACTACGGCAAGGTTACTGCTATCACGTTCTCAATCGTGGCAATGCCAAGGCGCCGCTGTACCTCGATCGCTTCGACTACGTGGCGTTCCGCAAGACGCTTGCAGGAATGCGAGCGGCGTACCCGCTTCGACTGCTCGCGTACTGTTTGATGCCCAATCATTTTCATCTCGTTCTGCAGGCCGGCCAGTCGGGTGCGATCAGCGAGGCGATGCAATGGGTCCAAACGTCATACGCCGCACGGTTTCGCGCCAAATACAATGGCGCGGGACATGTCTTCCAGGGGCGCTTTAAGTCGTTCCCCATTCAAGCCGACGAGCACCTGCTCGTCGTGATGCGATACGTCGAAAGAAATCCCGTCCGCGCCCATCTCGTTGATGATGCCTCCGACTGGCGTTGGTCGAGCTGCCGCTGGCGTGGCAGGCCATGTGCTCCGATCGACCAGAGTCCCGTCCCACTCGGGCTCGATTGGAATGCCTACGTCAACGCCCCCCGCACCAGCGCCGAACTCGCGGCCCTAAGGCGAAGCATCACAAGGGGGGCTCCGTTTGGTGGCGACCGTTGGCAGCGCGACACTGCCGACGAACTCGGGCTGAAGAGCTCGCTTAGGCCCCGTGGTCGTCCACGAAAGACTTAACCCTTCTAAAAAGGGGTCTGACCCCTTTTTGCGGACGCCTCTTTTAGTCGAGGATTTCGTAGGTGAAGTCTTCGATGACCGGGTTGGCTAGGAGTTTTTCGCACATCGATTGGATGTGGGACTCGGCGGAGGCTTTGTCGTTGCCTTCTAGCTCGAGCTCGATGAGCTTACCGACGCGCGCTGACTTCACTTCTTCGAAGCCGAGGGAGCTTAGGGAGCGGCGAACCGCGTCGCCCTGCGGGTCCAGAACTTCCCGCTTCAAAGTGACAAAGATGTTCGCTTTCATGATTGCTATAATCCCAGGTTCTTCGCGATGCGTGGCAGCGGGTCCTGTGTGTCTGGCGCGAACGCGGTCCCGCGGATCTCGTCGCACGCCTGGATGTATCGGCGCGAGGCCTCGACCCGCACGTCATCGGGAATGGTCGGCACGAGTCCGTCCCCTTTGTACCCGTGGCTCGCCAGCCAACGACGGACGTACTCCTTGTCGAAGCTCTCAGGATCCTCGCCTGCTTCGAACCGTTCATGGTAGCTCTTCGTGTACCAAAACCGCGACGAGTCGGGCGTGTGGATCTCGTCGATGACGACGATGTTTCCGTCGGGCGTTTTGCCAAACTCGTACTTGGTGTCGACGAGGATCAACCCGCGATCGGCACAGACCTTTTGGCCGTGAGCGAACAAGGCCATCGCGTAGCCCGCCGCTTCGTCGAAGTCCTCGGGAGTCATGCGGCCCATCGCCAAAATCTCTTCTCGTGAGGCGGATACGTCGTGGTCGCCCTTGTGGGCTTTGGTGCTCGGCGTCAGGATAGGATCCGGCAGTCGCTGATGCTTCTTCAACCCGTCCGGCAACTCGTGCCCGCAGAACACACGCGTCCCGTTGTCGTAGTGAGTCCAGATGCTCGTCGAAGTGACGCCCGTGATGTACGAGCGCACAACCATTTCGACGGGAAGCGGGACGCACTCGACCCCGACCATGACGTTCGGGTCCGGCACGTCGAGGACGTGATTCGGAACAATGCCCTTGGTTTCCTCGAACCACCAGGCCGCAAGCCCGTTGAGGACCTGCCCTTTATAAGGCAGCGTGCCGAGAACCCGGTCGAACGCGCTAATCCGGTCGGTCACCACGATGTAGCGCTTGCCGTCGGCGGTGTAGCAGTCGCGCACCTTGCCTTCGTACTTGTTCCCGAGCGATTCGAAGTTCGTTCCGTCCAGGGTCTTCGAAAGCCCTTCTTGCAATTCCTCTGGTGAGACGGTCATCTCAAGGTCCTTCCAACACACGGTCAATGATTGTGTCCACGTGAGCGAGCGCGTGGTTCAAATCAAACTGGCGGCCAACATCATCGGCAGACAAGTATTTACGAATCTCGGCGTCCTCTTGAAGGAGCGCGCGAAAATCCCCCTCCCCTTCGAAGGCATTCATGGCGTTGCGCTGCACGAGCACGTAGGCCTCTTGTCGACCGAGTCCCTGCCCGACCAATGCGAGCAGGATCCCTTCGCTTGCCCACAGGCCCCCCGTCCGATCGAGGTTCTGCTTCAGCCGCTCAGGGTACACGACCAAATCGGCGATCACGCTGCGTACGCGGTCCAACATGAACGCTAGCGTCGCAGTCGCGTCCGGTAACATCATGCGCTCGACCGACGAGTGACTGATGTCGCGCTCGTGCCAGAGCGAGACGTTCTCCAAGCTGGGCACCACTGCGGCTCGAACGACCCGTCCGAGCCCGCACAGGTTCTCTGTAAGCACGGGGTTCCGCTTGTGAGGCATCGCGCTCGAGCCTTTTTGACCCTTCTTGAAGTGCTCCTCGGCTTCGCCCACTTCGTTGCGTTGCCAATGTCTGACGTTCGTCGCGAACCGCTCGATGCCTGCCGCGATGACGCCCAACGCTGACACGTATGCCGCATGCCGATCTCGCGCGACGACCTGGGTGGCCGCCGTTTCCGGACGCAATCCGAGGGACGCCAATGCCTCCGCCTCGATGGCCGGTGTGAGATGCGCGTAGGTCCCAACAGCGCCGGCGATTTTGCCAACGGCAATTTCCTCGCGTGCAACCAGGAGACGCTTCCGGCCTCTCGCCAACTCGGCGTAGTGCCCGGCCAAGATCAAACCAAACGTCACCGGCTCGGCGTGAATGCCATGAGAGCGACCAATCGCCGGGGTGCCACGATGCTCCTCGATGCGGCCGCGGAGCGCGTCGAGGACCGCGTCGAGTCGGGTGAGCAACTTGTCGGTCGCCTCGACCAGCAAGAGCGCAAGCGCCGAGTCGAGAACATCGGACGAAGTCATACCCCGGTGCAACCATCGGGCGGGCTCCCCCGCGATCCCTTCGACGTGCGTCAGGAACGCGATCACGTCGTGGCGGGTTACCTTCTCGATCTCGTCGATCGCGTCTGGGTCGAGCTTCTCGCGAAACCCTTGGACTTTGTCGGCGGTCCCTGTGGGAACGAGGCCGGCGCCCTCCATGGAGCGGCAGGCTGCGATTTCGACGTCAAACCAGGCCTCGTACTTGCGTTTCTGAGACCAAAGGGCTTGAAATTCAGCTGGGCTGTAGCGTGGAATCATTGTGGCGCGGCGAAGCTAGCAG
>CAYZDM010000440.1:0-3334 GCA_964476875.1 uncultured Sandaracinaceae bacterium
TAACGCTAGATTCCGCCGAGCTTGAAATACGGGGCGTAGCGCAGCTTGGTAGCGCGCACGGTTCGGGACCGTGAGGTCGGAGGTTCAAATCCTCTCGCCCCGACTATAATTGAACACTGCAATTACAATTGCAGCGGAGGCATGATGGCAAAGGCGTTACCACCGGTAAGAGTTCTCGTCGTCGATGACGACCAGGCGATCTTGGAGTTCATGGAGACCTTCCTCACCAAGGACGGCTTCGAAGTGACGACCCTTGCCAGTGCCAAAGACGCTCCGAACGAGGTCAAAGACGGCGGCTATCACCTAGTCGTTCTCGACCTGATGATGCCCGGCCTCGGCGGCGTCGAAGTGCTCGAACAGATTCGACGAGTCGACAGTGACGTCGCGGTGGTAATCTTCACCGGCTATCCGTCGCTCGATACGGCGGTCCAGTCGATGAAGCTCGATGCAGTCGACTACCTGAAGAAGCCCTTCAATCCGGACGAGTTCCGCGAGGTGCTCGACCGGGTGATGCGCAAGAAGGGCCTCCTCCGCACGCCCGAAGAGAATTTGCATCGGGTGATCGGCGAAACGATTCGCGGCCTCCGCAAGGATCGGGGCCTGACACTGAAGCAGATGGCTCGCCGCACTGGTTTGAGCGTTTCGCTGCTGTCCCAGATCGAGCGTGCGGAGTCGAGCGCGTCGATTAGCTCGCTCTACAAAATCGCCACCGCGCTCGACGTGCGGATCCAAGACCTGTTCGGCGAATACTAGGCGACTCTCACTGCGCTGTGACGGCCGGCCGCTCGAGGACTTCGACCAGATGTGCGAGGAGCACGGGGTCGTCGACGACTTGGAGAGTCCGGCGACCTCTATTTTCAGCGGCTTCCGGGCGACCCGCAGCTTGGAGCAGCTCGATGAGGCGCACCCGCGCGTAGAGGTCTTCGGGCGCTTGGCTGGTCCATCGCTCCAGGATCGAGATGGCGCTCTGATAGTGACCGTACGTCACGAGCTGCTCGGCCGATGCGCGCGCTCTGAGTTGCGCCGTATCTTCTGCCTGCACGGTGACGTGCGCGTAGTACGCGGCCGCTTCTTCGAATCGGCCCGCGCGCTCGAATAGCCTCGCGAGCGCCACGCGATCTTCGGCTCGCTTCGGATCGAAGAGTCGAAGGCCTGCACGCAGTTCCCCTCGATCGAGATACACCTCTGCAAGCATGCTGCGGACCGCGAGCGACTCGTGCGGTGCTTGGCTCAATGCCTGGGCGGCCGCGCCTGATCGGTCTTGTGAGATCGAGCATTCGGCGAATGCCATCCTCGACGCTTCGAAGTTCGTGGCACCGAGGGGGACATTCGCAAGCACCGCCGCCGCGTCCAGGTAGTCACCGCGGGCGAGCAGTGCGCGCCCCGTCAAATAGTCGGCCCGCGGTGATGCGTCCACGACCCTCAGATGGTCGAGGGCTTGCTCGACCTGACCGATCTCGAGCAGCAGTTCGACGTGCTCGAGGACACCTCCAAGCTGTTCGCTGTTCGCATTCGTCAGAAAGCCCGCCGCCCGTTGTTGGTCGCCGCTTGCAACCAGCGCGCGCAACCACAGCGAGACGTTCTCCGGTGTGTCTAGCTCCGGCGACAACAAGCGGACCGCCAACGTTGGTTGGCCGGCGTTCAAGGCAAGGGACGCCGCCTCGTATGCGCGCTCTGCCTCGGTCACGCCCGGGTCGAGCGCCAAGGCACGAGACAGGGCTTCGGCGTCGGCGAGTCGTCTGGCCAGGGCCAGCAGCACAGCGTGGGCATCTTCCGAGCTTGGTTCGAATGAGGTCTCGACGTATTCGAGCAGAATCGCGATCGCTCGCTCGTTGTGGCCCGTTGCCAGGAGCGTTTCGGCTGTCGCGATGACCGGGGCATCCCAGGCCGGAGCCAAATCGCTCGCGCGCGCGAACGACGCGAGCGCGACTTCGTCCATGCCGCGGTGTCGCTGGATTCGCCCCTCCGCAAGCGCCACGCGGGCCGACCCCGGGTAGGCGCGGTGGGCGAGCGCCACGACCCGGTCCGCACGCCGGGCCGCACCGCTGAGTTCGAACTCCTCCGCCAAGCGGGTCATTAGTACGACATCGTCCGCCGGTGCGGCGGTTGCGGCCTCGAAGGCCATCGCGGCCTCATCGTGACGGCCCTTTGCAGCGGCCACCTCGCCCTCGATGAACCACTCGTACGCATACGGAGACACGAATGGTCCGTGTTCAACCTGGCCGTCGACGACGCGAGGCACCGTGCGAACCGTGGGGGACGCGCATGCAGCGAGCCCCAGCAGAAATATCGGCCCCAAACGCTTCACCTTGAGATCATACCGGAAGCCGCGCCGAGAGGCTTCATCGAGCCTGCCGCGCTGGTTGACTTCGCCGCGCCGCACCCCTAAAACTTCGCGCAGCGTGATGCTGCGTTCGCATTGATTCCGCGCTTGAACTCAGGGAGTAAACGATGGGTCCGATTTGGATGACGTTGCTGTTGGTGAGCACGCTGGGATTTTTCTCTTGGTCTGCGTTCCGTCGCCTTAGGCAGGTCAAGGTTGGGGTTCCGGACCCGCGTTTCGCCTGGACCGGTGAGCAGATCGCCGATCGGACGAAGACCCTCTTGGTCTACGCCTTTGGGCAGAAGAGGATGCCCAACTACACGATGGCTGGATTTGCCCACGTTGGCATCTTCGTCGCGTTCCAAGTGCTTCTCCTCAACAGCCTGATGCTTTGGGGGCGAGGCTTCGACTCGAGCTTCGATTTCTGGGGCCTGCTGAGCACCGATCATTTGGTCGGGAAGCTCTACTCCTTCGTCAAGGAGCTCGCCGCCTTCGCCGCGATCGTCGGTTCGGTCCTGTTCCTGTACTTGCGCTGGGTGAAGCGAGGCGAAGACAGCGGAGACCCGAAAGCCGTCAAGGACAAACCCAGGATGACGCTTGGTCACCACGCCAATCGTTATATCTTCACGGAGCCGATTCTGATTCTTTTCATCATCATTACGATGATGGCCGCCGACTTCCTCTATGTCGGGTCGTCGATGGTGCTCGAGTCCCGCGCCTACGGAGAGCCGATCCACTTCGGTTGGTGGGAGCCGTTCGGAGGCATCTTCGCAACTTTGCTTGCCAACGTAGACAACACACGGGTCGTCAGTGCTTTCCAGCATACGGGTTTCTGGTGGCACTCGGCGTTCGTGCTGATCTTCCTCAACATCCTTCCGTACTCCAAGCACTTCCATGTGCTTACAGTCATTCCGAATGTGTTCGCCTACGACCGTCGGCCGAACGCGTTGCCGAAGGTCGACGACCTCGAGGGGAAAGTCGAGCGCGAAGAGTCTCTTGGGATCAATCAGC
>CAYZDM010000441.1:0-3309 GCA_964476875.1 uncultured Sandaracinaceae bacterium
AGTGTCAGTGCCAGTGCCAGTGTCAGTGTCAGTGCCAGTGTCAGTGTCAGTGCCAGTGCCAGTGACCCGGGTCGGTGCCGCTGCTTGGGTCCTACTCCGCGTACACCGGTTCGGCCGCACACAGGGTCAACACCCCGAGCGCAATACTCCGCGCCCGTAGCTCAAGCGGCGGCCTCTACGTTCGTTGGACGAACGCTAGGCGGGAGGGGAGTTCCTCGGAGCGAGTCGGAATCGAGCCGCGTACGACGCGACGAAGGTTTCGGTCAACGCAAAGGTTTGACAGAGATCAACGCGGTTCGTGGAGATCCGGGACGCGACGTCGACGAGAAGGGCATCACGCCGACCAAACGACAACCCGCAATGCTCATGGGCTTCGTCAAAATCTGGGGCACCATGCGCGGCTGCGGATTCGGCCTGAGCGTGCTGGGCCGACACGTGTTCATGCGCGTCCTCTTGGTGAACCAACTCACCGTGCTCGGCGCAACGCGAGTGCTCGACCAAGAGCATGTGCCCGCCGCTCGAGCCCTGCAGAAACAGCCCCACTATGGCTGCGAGAACGCAAGCGCGCCTAATCATTATGGATCCAGGCGATGGTTAGGGCTTCGCACGCATGGGCGGCCGCTGAGTTCTGCCCAGGGGAGGCAGAGAGCAAGTGGGGGCCAATGTGCGCTGGAGTGGCTCACCCAACGGGGCTACACCGTTCGTCTTCCCCGCACGCTACCATCTAATGGGCCTTGGGGGCCCGACAGCTGATGTCGCGACACGATCCTACCGAGGTTACACGGCGCCATGTCTTTGCGCAGAAGGGACTCTCCGAGAAACAGGAGGAGGCCCGCATCGTCGTGCTCGCGGGGAATCTCGCAGGCGACAAGTATGCCATTCGCTCGGAACTCACGTTCGGTCGGGGTGACCACGCCGGCGTCAAGATCGATGACACCCTCGTATCACGAATGCACGCCCGCATCGTTGAGCACGAGAACGGTTCGTACGTCATCGAGGACCTCGAAAGCCGCAACGGTACCCAGGTCAACGGGATGGCAATCGCGCGTCAGGTGTTGACTTACGGCGACCGAATTCAGATAGGCAGCTGCCTTCTATTGTTTGCCCATCACGATCCGATGGAAGAGCAGGTCGCGCAACGGCGCAAGCTCGAGGCGATCGGGCGACTCGGCACTGGCGTCGCACATGACTTCAACAACCTTCTCGGTGCAGTCCGGGCCAGCATTGATTTCCTGAATGGGCTTCCTGGCGAGACCAAAGTCAATGACACTGACGTGCGCGAAGCGTTCAGCGACATTCGCACGGCAGCGGCCGCGGCCACGGAGATGACGAGCCGTCTCCTCGGGTTCGCGCGTGAGATCGAGCGGAGTCACAGCGAGGTCGACCTGTCCGAGCTATGCCATCTCGTCGTGCAGCTCGCGCGTCGCACGTTCCATCGCAGCATCCAAATCGAGGCGCGTATCGACCATGGCCTCAAGGTCACCGGAGACCGAGGCCAGCTCCATCAGTTGCTCATGAACCTTCTGATCAACGCACGCGATGCGATGCCCAACGGAGGCAAGCTCGAGCTCAGCGCCAAGAAGGCCGATCAGCTCGATCTCGAGAAGGCGCCGCTCAACCCATTGGTTGCCCACGCGCTGATCACCGTGAAAGACACCGGTGTCGGAATGGACGATGCCACGCGTGAGCGCGCGTTCGATCCGTTCTTCACGACGAAGGCCGATCAAGTCGGTGCCGGTCTCGGCCTGGCGGCAGTGTATGAGATTGCCAAGACGCACAATGGCCACATCACTCTGCACAGCGTTCCGAAACGCGGGAGTGAGTTCCAGGTGGTGTTCCCGCTGACGAGTGAGCGCCCGATGGTGCCGACGGAGCCGAGCTTGCCCGCGATCAAGCTTCCAAGAACGCAGCTCTTAATCATGCTGGTCGACGACGAGGATGTGGTCCGTCGAAGCGCCGGGCGTGTGGTTCGGCAAAGTGGCCATCGCGTGATCTTTGCTCGAAGCGGCGAAGAGGCACTGCGGATCTATGATGAGACACAACCGCGGCCCGATCTTGTCTTGATGGACCTCAACATGCCGGGGATGACGGGGGATCAGGCCTTCAAGAAGCTGAGGAAGCTAGACCCGGAAGCTCCGGTCGTCTTCGTGTCCGGCTACTGGGATCGTGATCTGGAACGCGAGCTTCGTAGTTTGGGGGCGCTCGGGTTTGTCCAAAAGCCCTACGAAGCTGCTACGCTCCGGGACGCCATCGTTCAGGCGATGACGGCCCAGACTTCATGATCAAGTACATAGGCTCCAAACGGCTGTTGGTGCCGCACATCGTGCGGGCGATGTCGGCGTTTCCTGAGTCGGGGCGAGTGCTCGACTTGTTTTCGGGAACCTCGCGGGTTGGGCGCGGTCTCAAAGAAACAGGCCGCTACGTCGTGGCGAACGATCATCTCGCGTACGCCGCGACGCTAGCGCGCTGCTACGTACAGGCGGACGCGGAACGGTGGCTAGCTGATGCGACACAGCTCATTGCCGAGTTGTCGCAGGTCGACCCTGAGTCCGGGTATTTTACCAAAGCGTTCTGCTGCGATGCGCGGTACTTCCAGCCGAAGAACGGTGCACGTGTCGACGCGATTCGCGAGGAGATCGCCCGTCGCGCGTTACCGCCGGAGCTAGAGGCGATTGCACTAGTGTCGCTGATGGAAGCCGCCGACCGTGTGGACTCAACGACGGGAGTCCAGATGGCCTACTTGAAGCAGTGGGCGGCACGGGCCTTCAACGACTTGCAACTACGCGTGCCGGCGATTCTTCCTGGGCCTGGTGAAGCGCTTCACCTAGATGCGGTGGAGGCCGCGTCGCGGGTGGCCGCCGACGTGGCGTACATTGATCCGCCGTACAATCAGCACAGCTACATGGGCAACTATCACATCTGGGAGAGCCTGGTTCGCTGGGACAAGCCGGAGACCTACGGCATCGCGAACAAGCGGATCGAGTGCAAGGAGTACAAGAGCGATTTCAACTCGAAGCGCCGTATTCGACAGGGGTTGCGGGACCTGTTTGCGGCGGTGGAATGCAAGCACTTGCTTGTCTCCTTCAACAACGAGGGTCATGTCGACCGGGAGGAGATGAAAGAACTGCTGGCGGACAAGGGTCACGTCGGAGTGGTGGCGGTCGACTTCAAACGCTATGTCGGTGCGCAGATCGGGATCCACAACCCCAGTGGAGAGAAGGTCGGCCGCGTCAGCCACCTCAGGAACAAAGAGTACTTTTTCGTGGTGAGCGAGCGCCGCGCGACGGTGGACGCGGTCGTGATGGCGAT
>CAYZDM010000442.1:0-3299 GCA_964476875.1 uncultured Sandaracinaceae bacterium
ACGCGGTATCGGTAAGAGGAACGCCGAACCAATCGGCGGCCACCTCGAAACAGAGCAATGCGCCTCCCAAGAATAAATTGATGAGGCCATCGACGAAGAGTACCCGGTTGCGCGCGGTGATCATGGATTCACTCGTTCGAACTGTTGATAGTAAACGCAAACGGCACTCTGGAGTTCTAGGAATCTCGCTTTGCCGATGACCGAGCTTGTGCAGTCTTCTCGGAGGCTCGTATAGTCGATGCGTGCAACATCATCGCCCACGTCCTCTCGTCTCATCCCATCATGAATGACCCGGCTTTCACGCTCGAGTTCTGGCGACAGCTTGGCCTTGCTGCCGTTTGCGGGGCAGCGATCGGCATGGAGCGGCAGCTGCGCGGCAAAGCGATGGGAGTTCGAACCGGGATGCTGATCTGTGTCGCGACCTCACTGTTTGCGTACATGGGGGCCGCGGTGGTGGGAACCCAGGGCGACCCGAGTCGGATGATCGGTCAGGTTGCGGTGGGGGTAGGATTCCTTGGCGGGGGCGCGATCATCAACCAGGGGATGACGGTTCACGGGCTCACCTCGGCCGCGATCATATGGTTGCTTGCCGCCATAGGGTCGCTGGTAGGCTTGGGCCTCTCGTGGACGCCTCTGTTCGTCACGATCGCGGTGTTGTTGGTGATCGTAGCGCTCGATCAGCTCGAACGGCGCATACCTTGGCTAAGCCGAGGCGCCCATGCATCAGAGAACCGGCCGGACGACGAACCTACGCGCTGATTGCCTCCGACCAAGAGTCCGTGACGGCAGCAGGCACGAATCCGGAGAAGTAGTGCTCGCCAACGCGCCCACAGACGTCTTTCGGAGGGCGGGAGAGTTTCCTCTGCGTTTGTCGGAGCCACCGATCAGAGTCGAACTGATGACCTACGGTTTACGAAACCCTAGGTGCAGGCAGTGCTTTCAAGAGGTTAGGGTGCCTGTTGACCAACCGTGTCCGTTGGAGCGCATCGCAGTGCTGGTCGAAGAGTTAGAGAAACTCATCCGTCGCTGTCCGACGTGTCCGACGTGTCCGACCGAGAGGTGACTGGGGAGATCTCTCAGCCCGTCGGGCTCACGTTGAGGGCCCAATTGCGCGGTACTAGATGTTACGTCGCCTGAGGCGCGAACCTGAGAGGGCGTTTGTAGTTGCTATGCTCAAAGTCGAAGCCGAGCGTCGACGGGTCACGGTCACGCGGGGCTTCGCTGGTAGTGGCGACCGGAAAGCCCTGGCCGCGACGGTGGCGGCATATTGAACCGGCGGGGCACGCTGGTACTGGCGCCGGCAAGAGTCGAACGCGCCGTTTAGGTTGCGTCGTCGAACACGAGGTCAATCTTGACAAAAGTGGCGTCGTCGTAGTCGAGGCCCTGGAAGTTCACCGCAACGCTCTGGTCGTCGAACTGAATGTCGAGGTCCTGAGAGTCGATGGTTGATTTGGTAGCATCCAACATCGCCTCGAGGATCGGTGGTATGCGCGAGTGCTCCGTCACCGATACGAGGTAGCCCTCGAATTCCGAGGCGGAAATCTTGCCGCCCTTCGTCACGTTGGAGAAGTCGAAGATGATGCTCTGACCATCGATGAAGACCTCGATTTGCGTGCCCGACACGCCCTCGCAACGGGCGTCGAGGTCAGTGCTTTCCAAGACTTCGCAGCTGGTGAGCTCGACGAGATCCACCTCTGCGCCACCCATGCGCTCCGCGATGCGCCTCGACAAGGAAGTGCTGAAGTGGCCGCCTCGTTCTTGGAAAAGCCCATCGCCGCAGCCGGTGGTGAGCGCGAACAGCAAAGGGATGACGACCAACGAAGCGTTGCGAAATGTGTTGCTGAGCAAGTGTTCCATTCTTCTTTCCCTTGTCTGAGTGCCCGTTCTGCTGGGCCTACGGCGGGGAAGGAGAAATGGATTAACCAGAGGCTCGGTTCGCTATCGTGCGGATCGACTGAGCAGACGCTTCGAAAAAAAAGATCATGACTTCTTAATCCAAATGCGAGTCCTCGACGTAGGGGTGTTTGAAGGCGGACTTGAGCCACCAAAACCCCCAAACGCGACCGAATTAGGAGAACAGACCATGACCAAGTACCTACTCAACGCAGCTTGCCTTAGCCTCCTTTCCTTGATGCTCGTTGCCTGCGGCGACGCAGGCGTGAATCAGGGAGACGAAGACCTCAACTTCGACGACCCGGCCGTGGACGAGTTCGTCGACGAAGAGGTTGTTGATGAAGAGTTCGTGGACGAAGAGCTGATCGCTCCGTTCGACAATGACAGCGCGGCCAACCCAGCGGTCGACGAGTTCCTGAGCATCACGAACACCCGCGAGATCGTCTATACCGACCAACTTTCCGCAGAAGATGGCGATAACGAGGACTTCGTGCAGTTCGAGCTCCCCAACAACAGCAACCCCAACCAGAGGATCGAGATCGAAATCGACTGCGATGTGTTCGGAGACGAAAACGTGTTCGCTCGCGTCGAGCTACTCAACGTCGACGGCAACGATACGACCCGAATCAACGGCGGCCCGATCGACTGCAATGAAGGCCCGTTCCAAGTCACGGTGCGCAATGACCAAGTCCAGTTGGCCCGAATCCACGTCCAGGGAGTTCCTCAGGAACAGACCCTGATCGAGTACACCCTCGTCGTGGCCCCTTTCTAGCCGCTGACGCGCTGTTTCGAGACCGCTATCCGACCGCTATCTCGCAGGCCGGCCCTCTTCGGAGGGCCGGCCTTTTCGTGCGCGCGATCAGAGCTTCGACAACCAACTGCGCAGCCTGCCGAGAAGACCGCCCTTTTCTTTGGCGATCTTCTTCTGGATCTGCCCGAGGGTCTTGGGTGATGTCTCGAGCGGCTCGAAGCTCGAAGCGAGCGCCATGATCGAATCTTGGAAGTCCGCTACGACCGCCGCGAGAGCTGGGTCCGCCGAAAGCAGCGCCTCGAGCTCCTTTTCGTCTTCTTCCGATGCTGCCCCGGCCGCGTGGAGGGCGGCCAGGAGCTCGGCGCGTTCCTTATCGTCACTCATGCAACTATGCTCCGATGAATGATGGGGAGCATCGTGCGCAACGCACGCATGCCCGCGAGAATTCGCGACTTCACGGTTCCGACCGGAAGCTTGAGCGTTTCGGCGATCTGATCGTGGGACATCCCGAGAAAATACGACAGCTCGAGCACCGCACGCTGGTCTTCACTCAGCTGCTTGAACGCCTGCCTCAAGGCCTGATGCCACCGCGTGGATGAGACGAGCACGTCGGGCCGCCCCGAGTCGGTCCCAAGCGCATGCCTGTCGCTGAACT
>CAYZDM010000443.1:0-3294 GCA_964476875.1 uncultured Sandaracinaceae bacterium
AGACTGCCTCTACCTGAACGTCGATACGCCGACCGAAGGCTCCGACCTCCCGGTGATGGTGTGGATTCACGGCGGTGGATTCACCCTTGGAGAGGCCATGCAGGCCGACGGAGGGACCGCTGGTGATCTCATCGCTCGCCATGCCGGCGTGGTCGTCGTCAGCATGAACTACCGCCTGGGGCAACTTGGCTTTCTCGCTCACTCGGAGCTGAGCGCAGAGGGCGCGGGCGCGTCGGGGAACTACGGCTTGATGGATCAAACCGCAGCGCTCGAATGGGTGAGCGACAACGTCGCCGCATTCGGCGGCGACCCCGACAACATCACCATCTTCGGCGAGTCTGCTGGCGCCTTCAGCGTGTGCAGTCACCTGGCATCGCCCCGAAGTGCCGGGCTGTTCCACAAGGCCATTCTGCAGAGCGGTACATGCGAACGCCCCTGGCCGACTCTCGAGGCGGCGGAGAACCAGGGTGACGTGTTCGCGGAGATCCTGGGATGTGCGGACGCGCCGGAGGGCGAGCTTGCCTGCATGCGCGCTAAGAACGCGACGGAGGTGCTTGCCGCGTTGCCGCCTGCACCGAATTTCGGGTTCAACCCCAGTGAGCAAATCGGTGGGTCCTGGGGCCCTGTTCTCGACGGCGGCTTCTTCAATGAGCAGCCAGCGGATTCATTCGCGTCAGGGAACTTTAATCAGGTACCCACCATCCTCGGTTTTACCAGAGACGAGGCGCGTCTCTTCGTCTGGCTCGGTGAGATTGAGAAGACCGACCCCTTGGTGGTCACGCCTGAGAATTACGAAGCGCAAATTGCCCGCCTCGTCGGTGGCGACATGGCTCTCGCGGCTGATGCCGCGGTCGAATACCCGCTCGGGGACTTCTCAGATCCCATCGTCGCGCTCGCCGAGGTTGCCACCGACGTCATCTTTCGATGTCCAGGCAAGCAAGAGGTAGCCAAGCTGGCAGAGCACGTGCCGGCGTATCTGTATCAGTTCGAGTATCCCGACGCGCGCCAGCAGCTCGAGCTAGCGATTGAGTTCAACGTACTCGACGCTGAGTTGCCCACCTACGGGCTCGGGGCGTTTCATAGCGCCGACATTCCCTACGTCTTCGGTTACAGCCCCATTCTAGGTTTCGATCTCAGCAACGGGCTGGAGCTCATTCTCAACGAATGGGGGGCAGGCACTCCGGACCAGCGCCTCTGGGAAAGCACGCTGGGTTACTTCGCCCGCTTTGCCGCCACCGGCGATCCCAACTCGGAGGGCGCGCTCGATTGGCCTGAGTACGCCGCCGATTCCGACCAGCACCTGATCCTCGACGACCCGGTGGGCACTGGCAGTAACGTGGCCGACAAGTGCCGTTTCTGGGCGGACAAGGACTACCTAGCGCCCGCGATCGGCACCGACTGACAATCAGCCAGCGGCGTTGATCTCTCGTTGGTTGAAGTCGTGCTCGTCTCGCATGCCTTCCATCGTGGTCTTGGCGACGAACTCTTCGAGCTTCTTGCGGATGAGCGGGACCTTCGCCGTCACTTCGAACTCGATGTCATAGGTGCAGCCTGTGCCGTTGGGCGAGATCGTCACGTTGGAGTCAATTGAGCCCGGCGTCTTGAGGATGTCGATGTGGCTCTTGCAGGTCTTCTTGTCGCCCGCGTCGCGCCACTCACGCCGCTCGACGATCGTATTTGTCGCGCTGAATAGCTTCTTTGCGAAGCCCGGCAGGTCGCTGTCGATCTCGCGCGTCGAAGTGATCGTCTTGGTGCCACCGGCCTCATCGACTTGGATTCGGATGTTCTTCTCTCCGAACTCTTCGCTGCGCTTCTTGATCACCTCTGGATCAGTCACGAAGCGGTAAACGGCGTCGATGTCTTGCGTGTAGTTGATGGTCAGTTTCGGCATGTCCAGCTCCCATTGCGAAGGCGAAACACTAACACGGATGAGACCAAGATCGAGAGGCTAGGCACCGAAGGCTACGTGCAGAATCGCCTGCGCCACGGCGAAGTAGACGATAAGCCCCAGCACGTCGACGACCGACGCAATGAACGGGGTCGAGGACACCGCAGGATCGAGGCCGGCGCGTCGAATTGCGAGCGGCAGCAGCGAGCCGATGATGGTGCTCAGGGTGACTATCGCCAGGATGCTCGCCCCCACTGCGGTCGCCATCGCGAGGGGGGCCACGGTTTCACCCGCGAACCACCCCCTCGCAAAGCCGATCAGTCCAAGCGCGATGCCAAGCGACAACCCGATCAGAAGCTCGCGACCCAGCACCTTCGCCCAGTCTCCGGGACGGAGCTCCCCCACCGCCATTGCTCGAATGACCAGTGTCGCGGACTGCGACCCGGCGTTGCCACCTGAAGCGATAATCAGTGGAATGAAGAGGACCAACTCCACCGTTGCTTCCAGGAGGTCCCGGTTTTCGCGAATGACGGTAGCGGTGAGTAGCTGCGCGATGAAGAGCAGCACGAGCCAGGAGCCTCGCTTCCACACGAACTCTGCCCAGCCAGTTTGGAAGTAAGAGTCCTCGAGAGGCACGACACCACCCATCTTCTGGGCGTCTTCGGTGGCTTCTTCGATGACGACATCCACGACGTCATCGACGGTGACGACACCAAGCATGCGCGAGATCTTGTCCACCACGGGGAGGGCCGCCAAGTCATAGCGAGCGATCTCGTGCGCGACCTTCTCCTGGTCGTCGAACGAGGACACGTGAACGACATTTCCAGTCATGATCTCGGAAAGGGCTTGCCCGGGCTCGCTGAGGATCAGGTCTCGAAGAGACACGACCCCCAGTAGTTCGCCCGTCGGCGCACAGACGTAGATGTAGTACAGCATCTCCGCCATGTCTTCGCGTCCGATGCGCCGCGCCGCTTGCATCGCCTCCCAAACTTTCGTCTCGGGAGGCAGCGAGGCGAACTCGGTGGTCATCAGCCCGCCGGCGGTCTCTGGTTCATACTGAACCAGCTCTCGAACTTCCTCGGCTGCTTCGGGCTCTCTCCGCTCTAGGGCGGCGAGCAGTGCTGTCGCGTCGTCCTCCTCCAGCTCTTGCAAGAGGTCGACCCGGTCGTCGGGGTCCATCTCTCCGAGCAGTTCGACGGCACGCCCCGTATCGATCGCGTTGAAGACCAGGACCTGCCGATGTGGCGTCAGGCGTTCGACGACGTCGGCCGCGGTTTCGGTGGGCAACGCTCGCACCAAGATGACGGCTTCTCTGGCGGACAGATCCTCGAGGAGCTCGGCGATGTCTTCAGGGTGAAACTCGGAGACCGCCTCACGAACGGCCTCAGGACCGATCGCGATCGCAT
>CAYZDM010000444.1:0-3284 GCA_964476875.1 uncultured Sandaracinaceae bacterium
GAGCCGCTCCGGTAATGTAGACGACTTGGCCCTGAAGCGACCGGACGCTCGCGTTGCCTAGCTTTGCTTGCTCGAGCGACCAGTACTCCATGTCGAACAGATCGGTGGGTGACAGGGGCTGATAGTGTCCAATCGCTTCCGCGTTCTCGATGACATCAATCGTGTGCTCGAAGATGTCGGCGGCAACGCGAGCCGCCTTTCGAGACGTGCCGGCCGCAATCATGCCAAGGCCCGGAACCAGCGTGATGCGCGGGTCCGGATCTAGTTGGGTCACGTGCCGCCCTTTTCGATTCGCTTCCTGCTCGACGTACTCGACATACGCGCGACGATACGTGCCGAGCCGCTCATCGAGATGTGCGGCAACCTCATGGCCGTCCATCTCGGGAGTGAGGTCCAGCAGCATCGGTACGCGTTTGGTCCGAATGACGTGGTCCGGTGTCGCGGTCCCCCGCTGGCTCACGCTCGCTAGGTCCGCGCGCGCCAGGAACGCATCGATCGCGGCGCTTCGGCGCCACTCCAGTAAGTAGCGCCGTTCCCCGGCGCCAAGTTTGCCGCGCAGTGCCGGGGCGACGGTTTCATACTTCAAAGCCGCGGGCTCGCCTCGGTTCACACGCGCCCCACGCACCTTCGCCGATGCGAAACGCTCGGCCACATCGACCACGTCGACATGGCGTTCGTAGCTCTCCCTCGCCGTCTTGCCGAACGTGAACAAGCCATGCCGGAGTAGAAGCAACCCTTCGACGTTCGGATCCGCCTCGTAGACGTCCGCCGCCAATTTGGCGAGCGAGAAACCCGCCATGACATAGGGAACGACCCCAAGGCGCGTCCCAAACACCTCTCTACAAATCGACTCCGCATTGGGCTGGTCGACGAGCGCGAGGATCGCATCGGCATGAGAGTGGTCGATGAATTTGTGCGGCAGAAACCCGTGCAAGAGGGTCTCCACCGAGGGGTTGGGTGAACTGGAGTCGATCAGTCGAGTGCGCTGCGCGTTCACCATCTCTTCGTCGGAGAGCGCCTCGCGATCGCGCAGCGACCCAAGGCTGTCGAGCCGGACGGCGGGCAAACCAGCGGGCTCGATGCTACCGAGATCCCAACCGCTTCCCTTCACGCACAGCACGGGAACCGCTTCACCGATGTCATCGATGAGCACCGTCTTCACCGACGTGTTCCCACCACCATGAAGCACCAAGGCGGGGTCCTGACCGATCAGCCGCGACGTATACACGCGTAGCGCTACGTCCTCGTTGACTCGCGGATCGTCCCGATATCGTTCGATCGTCGCTTGCGCGTCTGCGTCGGACCACCGGCTCTTCACTTCCGCATCCCTCGTTCCGGACTCTGACATGAGCGATGGCACGGCGCTTGCTCCTCTCAGGACTGAGCCGCTAGTCCACCGTGCCAAACTGCGCCCCGCGCCTAGAAAGGTGACAAAAATGTCTAGAGATCGCTTGCTCCTTAGCTTTGTGGCGGCCTTCGTCCTGTCCGCCTCCCTATTCCCAGAGCCCGCGCACGCCTGTGGCGGGCTTTTCTGTTCGGCTTCGGCCCCTGTCAATCAGGCCGCCGAGCGGATCATCTTTTCGAAGAACGCAGACGAGACCGTGACGGCAGTCGTTCAGATCCAGTACCAAGGTTCATCGGAGGAGTTTGCCTGGGTGCTACCCGTGCCGGGCATCCCGACAGTCGACGTTTCGTCAGACTTAGCCTTCAGCAGACTGCAGCAAGCGAGCAACCCGCAATACAATTTCACCACCGTCGTCGAGGGCAGGTGCAAACGGGTCCGTGATCGGGGCGACTCGTCCTCTGCGTCCGGCAGCGCCGACTTTGGAACGGGCGGAAGCGGCGGCTCTGGGGGCGGTGGAGTCAACATCCTCGCATCGGGAACGGTGGGCCCTTACGACTACGTCGTGATCGAGCCCGACGCCGAATTCGCACGGGTCGGCGACGTCGTCGTCGCCTGGTTGACCTCCGAAGGCTACGACGTCGTTCCCCCAGGTGGAGATCCGAACGACATCTCCACATTGCTCGGCAGCTACATGGAACACGGCATGAACCTGATCGCTTTTCGCCTGACAAAGGGCAATGACATCGGGACGATTCGGCCGATTCGCATCACCTACGAGTCCGATCAACCAATGATCCCGATCCGCCCCACAGCGGTGGCTGCGAACGACGATATGGGCGTCATGGTCTGGGTGCTCGGGGAAAGCCGCGCGGTCCCCATCAACTACAAGTCGCTGGAGCTGAATCTAGCGCTCATCAACTGGCTCAACGGGGCGCAGAACTACAACCAAGTCGTCGTGGCGGCGGCAAACCAGGCGGGCGGCCAAGGTTTCGTATCCGAGCGTGCGAGCGTGAGTGAGGTCTACGATGGCGTCGTGGTCTTGGATTTCGAGCGAGAGGCGTGGGAGGCACTTCGGATGCGCGTGGACATGAGCCCGAGTGAGGCTATCGACGAGAGTAGCTTTCTCTTCGGCGGCTGGGATGGCTTCCCGGCGTTGCTCGAACGCTTCCTTCCCGAAGGAACCGACCCCGCCGAAGTCGCGTCGTGCCCCTCTTGCTACCCCGAGGCGCTCGATGGCCTCGACGTGCAGACCTTCATCGACGGTTTGGAAGAAGAGGTCATCGAGCCGATGCTCGCCACGCAAGCGCTCCTCGAGTCCCGTCCGTTCGTCACCCGACTCTACACGACCCTGTCGGCGCCCGAGATGGATCTAGATCCCTTGTTTGACTTCAATCCCGACCTCCCGGACGTATCGAACGTGCACAGCGCGCGACGCGTGATCGAGTGCCACCGAAGCATCTACCAATCCGAGGCGCCTTCCCGCTTCGAGCTTGAAGACGGACGCGTGGTTCGTCTGCACGCGGGAGCCCCATGGCCGTTCTTCCTCGGAGACGAAAATGCGCCACCGGCCAACGCCCAGGTGCTCGCCTTGACCACGAGCGGGCCTGGCACCGTGGTGCAGGACAACTCGAACGCGATCGACGAAGCACTGCAACGGCACAACGCCACGGTCGCAACGCCGGGCTGTGGATGCGGGGTCGTGACTCCGCGCGCCCATTTCGCGGCCTGGGCCAGTTTGGCCCTATTCGTCCTCCTGATGAGGCGGCGTCGACTGAACGCTTAGGCCCCAAACGACGAAAGCCCCCGCGGGCTCGGGGCTGCGGGGGCTGGGTGCCCAGACCTGGAATCGAACCAGGGACACGAAGATTTTCAGTCCTCTGCTCTACCAACTGAGCTATCTGGGCCCGGAAAACAGGCGCGGAGCGTAGCCGCCGAAAGA
>CAYZDM010000445.1:0-3259 GCA_964476875.1 uncultured Sandaracinaceae bacterium
TGGAAATCACAGCTTGGCGTGGTATGCCGCGAGGCCATGTTCGACCCCGTCTCACCCCAGGTTTCGTTCGCCGAGCTCGACGCGACCCATCTTGCGTTCTGGGAGAGCGCCCGCATCTTCGAGAAGACCCTGGAAGGCGGAGACGACAAGAAGCCCTTCATCTTCTACGAAGGGCCTCCGACCGCGAACGGTATGCCACACCCGGGCCACGTGCTCACGCGCGTCATGAAGGATGTGTTTCTTCGCTACCGGACGATGTGTGGCTATCACGTTCCACGTCGCGCCGGGTGGGACACGCATGGCCTTCCTGTCGAAGTGGAGGTCGAGAAGGAGCTCGGGATCAGCGGCCGCGAGGCGATCGAGGCGTACGGCGTCGAAGCGTTCAGCCGTCAGTGCATCGACTCCGTCTTCAAGTACATCGGCGAGTGGCAGAAGATGACGGAGCGAATCGGCTTCTGGGTCGATTTTGACTCCGCGTATGTGACCTTCCACAAGTCGTACGTCGAGAGCGTTTGGTGGGCGCTTTCCGAGATGTTCAACAAGGGGCTCTTGTACCAGGGCTACAAAGTGGTTTGGTGGTGGCCGCAGGGTGGCACTGCGCTGTCCGCCGGTGAGGTTGGTCAGGGGTACAAGAAGCTCGATGACCCGTCGGTGATGATTCGCTTCCCTGCGGTCGGCGAGGACAACACTTCATTCCTCGCCTGGACGACGACGCCGTGGACCCTTCCGTCGAACATCGCGCTCGCCGTGGACGCCAAGACCGACTACGCGACCGCAGAGATCGAGGGCGGTGAACGGCTGATTCTCGCTTCCGCGCTCGTCGACAAGGTGCTGGGGGATGACGTCAAAGTCGTCGCTACACGCAAAGGCTCGGAGCTCGTCGGGATGACCTATGAGCCGCCGTTTCGCTACGCCGAGCCGGAGGGGGGGGCCGCGTGGCAGGTTGTCGATGCGGACTTCGTTTCACTCGATAGTGGTTCCGGTCTGGTTCACCTCGCGCCTGCCTTCGGCGAAGACGACTTCCGCGTCTGCAAGCAGAAGGGCATGGGTTTCCTCCAGCTGCTGAAGCCCGACGGCACCTTTCCCGATGAAGTGACCGATTTCGCGGGCCGTTTCTGCAAAGACGCCGATCGCGACATCATCCGCAATCTGCAAGCACGTGGCGTGCTCTTCAAAGAAGAGGTCTACCGCCACGACTATCCGTTCTGCTGGCGCGCCATGCAGGACCCACTCATTCAGTACGCCCGTCGTTCTTGGTTCATTCGTACGACCCAAGAGATCGGACGCGTGAAAGAGAACAACCAGGACGTTCATTGGGAGCCCGAGCACATCAAGAGCGGCCGCATGGGGCAGTTTCTCGAGGGCAACGTCGACTGGGCGCTCTCACGCGAGCGCTTCTGGGGAACCCCGCTGCCGATTTGGAAGAACGACGAAACGGGCGCAGTGGAAGCGATCGGTTCGGCAGCCGAGATCCTCGAGCGAAACCCGGATGCGTTCGCCCACTTCGACGCAGCGAAGGCCGCCGACCCGTCCTTGCAGGACCACCTGATGGTTCACAAGCCGTGGATTGACGAAGTCACGTGGACCAAGGCCAACGAACCCGGTGTGTACCGGCGAGTCCCAGAGGTCATCGACTGTTGGTTCGACTCCGGTTGCATGCCGTTCGCACAGTGGGGCTTTCCCCATCAGAACGCCGATGGATTCACCGCGACCTTTCCTGCAGACTTCATCACCGAGGCTGTCGATCAGACCCGTGGTTGGTTCTACTCGTTGATGACCATCAGCTCTCTCATGTTCCCGGAGCATGCCCTCCCCCATCCCTTCAAGAATTGCGTCGTCCTCGGGTTGATGACCGATGAGAAGGGCAAGAAGCTGAGCAAGCGCGACAAGAACTACACCGATCCTTTGGTGCTCATGGATCGCGTGGGCGCGGATGCGGTGCGGTGGGCGCTCTACGCGGGGACGGTGCCCGGTCAGAACACGCGGTTTTTCGACGACGCGGCGACCGATGCGGTGCGCGAGTTTCTACTGAAGATCTGGAACGTCTACAGCTTCTTCGTCACGTATGCGAACATCGATGGCTGGACGGCAGCCGATGAACGTCCATCGCTCGACGAGCGACCTGAGATGGATCGCTGGGTCCTCGCAGAGCTCGATGCTACTGTGCGTGCGGTACGAGAGGAGCTCGACGACTACAAGAGCCACATGGCCGTGCGGCACCTTCTTGGTTTCGTCGATGGGCTTTCGAATTGGTACGTTCGCCGGAGCCGCGCTCGCTTTTGGGCTGCTGACGACTCCGCGGACAAGCGGGCTGCGTTCAGCACTCTCTACGAAGTGTTGGTCGACCTGACGAAGCTGGCAGCGCCGTTCATTCCATTCATGACCGAGACGTTGTTCCAGAACCTGGTCCGCAAGGACGACGCGTCGGCACCAGACTCGGTGCATTTGGCCACGTTCCCCGAGCCGCAGGCGGCGCGTGTGGACGACGAAATCCGTCAGACGATGGAGCGCGTTCGCAACGTGGTGACCTTGGGGCAGCGCGTGCGGAATGAGAACAAACTGAAGGTTCGCCAGCCACTAGCCGAAGCCATCGTCGTGGTTGCGGACGACGCGGAGCGACGGGCGATCGATCGGTTTTCGGATGCGATTCGGGAAGAGCTCAATGTGCGCGATCTCGGATTCACGCAGGAGCCACACACGTACGTCGAGTTCGCGCTCGTTCCGAATTTTCGTGTTCTTGGGCCGAAGCTCGGCAAGCAGGTGCCCGCGTGCAAAAAGGCACTAGCCGAGGCGGATGGTTCAGCGCTCTATATCGAGATGGAAGAGAACGCGAAGATCATCGTTACCCTGCCGGACGGCCCGATCGAACTCACGCCGGATGAGGTCGAGGTGCGATTGAGCGCGCGGGAGGATTTTGCGGCGGCGTCCGGCGCTGGCCAAGTCGTCGTCCTCGATACCCGGGTGGACGACAGCCTTCGCCGTGAAGGTCTCGCGCGCGAGGTCATCAACCGAATCCAGCGAGCGCGTAAGTCGATGGATTTGCCCTACGAAGCGAGGATCGAAGTGCGCTGGCAGGCGGCTGGTGAGCTCGCGAAAGCCATTCAAGAACACGCATCCCGCATCGCGGCGGAAACCCTCGCGTCCAGCTTCGTTCAGGGCGATGTCCCCGCCACCAGCGATCACCATACCGAAATCGACGACAACCCGCTGGCACTCGCCATTCAGCCCACCCAGGAATTAACCCCTACTAAAAGGGGAC
>CAYZDM010000446.1:0-3256 GCA_964476875.1 uncultured Sandaracinaceae bacterium
GAGCGAGGCCAACCCGGCTGCGAAGACACGCTAGCGTCTTTGAGCCGGCGCGGCGACGAAGATCTCGCCCGCGTCGAGCCTGACGTCCGCGCGATCCTCGACTCGGTGCGGGCGGGGGGTGATGAGGCTGTCCTCGATTACACCGAGCGATTTGATGGTCGGCGCCCCCAATCGCTCGTGCTCAATCGCGACGAGTGGTTGCGAGAGGCGCGCACCGTGGATCCGGCCGTTCGCGAGGCGCTTCAGGCGGCGGCAGACCGCATTCGTCGCTATCACGAGCATCAGATCGAGCCAGGATTCCGCTACGAAGAAGACGGAATCGAGCTTGGGCAGCGCATCCAGCCCGTCGCGGCTGCTGCGGTGTACGCGCCGGGCGGCAAGGCCCGCTATCCTTCCACGGTATTGATGACGGCGGTCCCGGCGACGGTTGCTGGCGTCCCGCGAATAGTTCTCATCACACCGAACCCGACGCCGGAGATTCTCGCCGCTGCTGAGATTGCTGGGGTGACCGAGGTGGTCGACGCCGGTGGTGCACAGGCGATAGCCGCGGTGGCGTATGGGACCGAATCAGTTGTGCGCGTCGACAAAGTCGTCGGTCCGGGCAACATCTACGTGGCCTGCGCGAAGCGGCTCGTGTTCGGAGCCGTCGATATCGATTCCATCGCCGGACCGAGCGAGATTCTCGTAGTGGCGGACGATGGTGCAGATCCAGAGATTGTCGCTGCGGACTTGTTGTCGCAGGCGGAACACGACGAGGCCGCGTACCCATTTGCTGTCGTTCTCTCTCGCCAACAGGCCGATGCGGTCGATGCGGCGGTCGAGCGACAGCTTGCGACGCTTCCGCGCAGGGCGATCGCGGAGCAAGCTGTGCGGGACAACGGCTACTGCTTCGTAGTGGAGAGTTTGGATGAGGCCGGTCGCGTGGCGACCAAGCTCGCTGCAGAGCACTTGAGCCTTTCGGTGGCCGATTCGGAGTCGATGCTCGACAGAATTGGAGCCGCGGGGGCGATCTTCCTCGGTTACCACACGCCCGAGGCGGCCGGGGACTACGCGGCGGGACCAAGCCACGTCCTGCCGACGGGGGGGGCTGTCCGTTTTGCCTCACCGCTGGGCGTGTATGATTTCGTCGTTCGTTCGTCGCTGATTCGCTACTCGAGCGCGGCCATTCGCGGCCAAGCCGATCTACTCGAGGCGTTGGCGCGGCTCGAGGGGCTCGAGGGGCATGCGCGGGCCGTCTCACTTCGAAGAGGCCAGTGACTAGGCTCCTTGCGGGGCGTTCGCTCGCCAGGTACCCATCGCCGGTGGGGCAGGCGGCCTTGGAGAAGCGACTCGCTCGGGAGATGGGGCGCTGCATCGCGGACTATCAGCTCATCGAGCCGGGTGATCGCGTGATGGTCGCGATCAGTGGCGGCAAGGACAGCTACACCCTGCTGCATTTGCTCGAGCGTGCGCGTCAACGAGCCCCCGTGCCGTTCGAGATCATCGCCGTGCATCTCGATCAGGGGCAACCGGGCTACGACGGGACGGCACTTGAGGCGTGGCTGCAGGAGCACGGTTACCCGCATCGGATCATTCACAAGGACACGTATCAAGTGGTGACCGACGTGATCCCAGAAGGGCAGACGTACTGCAGTCTGTGCT
Source organism: uncultured Sandaracinaceae bacterium (assembly GCA_964476875.1). GTDB lineage: Bacteria > Myxococcota_A > Polyangia > Polyangiales > Houyiibacteriaceae > SG8-38. The sequence continues at coordinate 1,642 of CAYZDM010000446.1, forward strand.
CGCGGTTGCGTCGCGGCATTCTCTACAATGCTGCCCAGGGTCTACAGTGCACGAAGATCGCGCTCGGGCATCATCGTGACGACGCCATCGAGACGCTGATGTTGAACATGATGTTCAACGGCTCTCTCAGCGCGATGCCGGCGAAGCTGCGCAGCGATGACGGCCGCAACACAGTCATTCGCCCGTTGCTTTATTCGTCGGAGCGAGACATCGCGGCATACTCCGCTGAGTTGGATTTCCCGATCATTCCATGCAACCTCTGCGGCTCTCAGGAGAACCTCTGGCGTCAACAGGTCAAAGAGATGCTCGACGACATCGAGACACGAGCGCCGCAAGTGCGCGAGAGCATGCTCGCCGCGCTGAAGAACGTGCGGAGCTCCCATTTGTTGGGGACGAGCTAGCCCGCATGGCACGTCTCTTGGGGGTCTTGGGGCTGGTCATCGCGCTCACTGCGTCGACGTCGGTTTCCGCGCAAGCGATCAACATCGAGCGCTTTCGTCCAGCGCTCGATCGGTTCGGCTTCCTTGGTATTCAGGGGAGCGCCACCCCGGGCCATGCCCGATTCAATCTCGGTTTCTTCAGTTGGTACTCGAACAGGCCGTTGCGCATTCGGTACACCGACGGAACTGGGGAACAGGTCATCGATAACCGACTGACCGGAGACCTATTCTTCGAGGTGGGCCTGTTTGGACGCTGGGCTCTGGCCTTGGAAGTGCCGCTGGTGCTCTATCAAGACGGGACGACCACGCAGTTGGTCAACGGGCGGACTTCATTCACTGGCTTCGCCGTCGAGGACCCTCGTTTCACGACCAAAGTGCGGATCCTGGGGAAGAAGACCGAAAAGACACAGAGCCGCCCAGACGGTCCAGGCATGGGGCTCCTACTCACGATTCCGGTGCCGATCGGCAGCACCAGTCTCTATGCGGGTGAGGGGCAGTTCTCTTTCGATGCACAGTTGCTTTCCGATTTCCACCTCTTGGGCACGGGGGCGGGGGCGATGTTGGGTTGGCGCTACCGAGTGAACTCACGAACGTTCGGTGCTGACGTGCTCGGTCAGGAGTTTCAGTACGGCGTCTCGTTGAAGCCACCGATACCCCCTGCCCACGATTTGTTCGGGCTTCTCGAACTCAGAGGCACGACCTCGTTCCGAGGCCGAAGCACAAACACGCTCGAGGGCGACATCGGTGTTCGATGGACCAAAAACGATGTGACGATGACCGCTGCGATCGGCATGGGCTTCATCCGGGGTCTTGGGCAGGCGCAATACCGGGCCATGCTTGGAGTTGCGTGGTCGCCACAAACCGACGACTTGGACGCCGACGGGATTCCTGACGCGAGCGACGAGTGCCCGCGGCTTGCAGAAGATGTCGATGGCTTCGAGGACGCCGACGGCTGCATGGACCCAGACAACGACAACGACTTCATCCCCGACGTAGACGACAAGTGCCCGAACGAAGAGGCGCTAGAGGGCCAAGATCTCGATGAAGACGGCTGCACCGACCCCTAGAAAAGGGGGCAGTCCCCTTTTTGGAAGGGTTAACCCCCCGAAAAAGGGGACTGTCCCCTTTTTCTTGCTGGTGTGTTTCGGGGGGGTTTGTTGTACGCCGCAGGGGGA
>CAYZDM010000447.1:0-3236 GCA_964476875.1 uncultured Sandaracinaceae bacterium
AAAGCATGCGCACTACCAGGCTGTGCTACGCCCCGTGACCTTCGTTGTACTGTGGTCTGGCGGCTTGGGGTAGCCGATGGCTAGGGGGTCTGCAACTCCCGCAGCAAAGGGACGAGCTTTGCCGCGGCCAGGGCACGGTGGCTGATTTCGTTCTTCGTCTCGGGCCCGAGTTCCGCCATCGTCCGGCTGTAGCCGTCCGGAACGAACAAAGGGTCGTAACCAAAGCCGTGAGCCCCTCTGAGCTCGTGGCCGATCCGGCCTTCGCACGCACCGTCGGCGCTCGCGAGTTCACGCCCGGCACCATCGACAACTACGATGGCGCATCGAAACCGAGCCGTCCGCTCACCATCCGCGACGTCACCGAGCTCCTCTAGCAATTTCTCGTTGTTCTGCGTGTCGGTCGCGCCCTCCCCGGCGTACCTCGCCGAGTACACGCCGGGCCGGCCTCCCAGCGCATCGACTTCGAGGCCGCTGTCATCCGCAAGAGACGGCATTCCAGCAACCTTCGCGATCTCGGTCGCCTTCTTGAACGCGTTCCCACTAAACGAATCCCGATCCTCCACGACGTCCACGGGCGGGGCCAGAGATGCCATGGTTTCGAGCTCTAACCCAGGCACGTCTGCCAAGAGGCGCTCATACTCGCGAAGCTTCCCGGCGTTCATCGTGGCGACGAGAATTCGCATCAGGGCAGCAAACGATTGATGTCGATATCGAGCTCACCGAGCGCGCGACTTTGCTCGCCTGCCAGTGCCGGCATCGAAGCGAGTGCCAAGTCGACCATCTGATCGAGCTTCTCGCGCGTGATCGGTGCGCCTTCGGCGGTACCCTGCACTTCGACTACACCACCTCGCGGCGTACCGACGAAGTTGAGATCGACCTCCGCATCCCGGTCCTCGGTGTAACAGAGATCGAGGATCGGCTGATCGTCCAGTAGCCCCACGCTGATCGCGGCAATCGGCTCGCGGAGAACACCCCGGTCCACCAGCCCCTTCGCCCGAAGCCCATCGAGTGCGATCGCCGTGGCCACCATGCCGCCAGTGATGGAGGCCGTCCGCGTGCCGCCATCGGCGTCGAGCACGTCGCAATCAACCGTGATCATTCGCTCGCCGAGCTTCTCGAAATCCACCGCGGCACGAAGGGCGCGTCCCACCAAGCGTTGGATCTCGGTCGTCCGACCGTCGACTTTGCCGCTTCGTCCATCGCGACGATTCCGCTCCGGGTTGGCGCGAGGATGCATTGCGTACTCTGCAGTAAGCCAGCCCTTGCCCTTGCCGCGCATCCAATCCGGCACCCCTTCCGATATCGAAGCCGCGATCAACACGCTAGTACCTCCGCAGCGATACAGCACCGACCCCTCTGGGTGGCGCTGCACGTTCGCTTCGATCGAAACCGGCCTCAGCGCATCGTACGAGCGCCCATCTGCTCTACTCATCCAACCCTCCGCACGGGCGAACCAGTAGTCGTTTGTGCGGCGGCTGGCAACCACACCTCGAAGGTCGTTCCGTGCGGGTGTCGAGACCTGCAGGCGATGCTTCCCTCATGAGCGACGACGATCTGTTGCGTCAGCGGCAAGCCCAGGCCCGTGCCGCGCTCCTTCGTCGTATAGAACAGATCAAAGACGTGCTCGCGCTCTTCCGCGCCGATGCCCGCGCCTTCGTCGTGCACCAGAATTCTCACGCCACCGTCGTATCGAGTGGCTTCGAGCTTGGCGATCCCCCCGTCTGGCATCGCCTCACGCGCATTGCGCAACAAGTTGAGCAGCGCCTGCCGTAGCTGCGGTTCGTCCATCGCGACCGGTGGCAACTGTGTCGCGAGGTCGAGTTGAAGCTCCACGCCCGCAGCGCCCATCTCGCGGCGCACGAACTCGGCAGTGTCGCGCAAGAGATGGGTCGGGTCGTCGGGCGTCAGCGAGGGTTCGGGTAGTCGTGCCAGCCGCAGATACTCCTCGGTGATGCTCTCCAGACGCTCTAGCTCTTGCTGGATCGACTCCAGGAGGCGCTTGCCCTCTGACCCGGGCTCGTGAATCTCGTCACCGAGCATGTCGACGTTGAGTCCGATGCTCGACAATGGGTTGCGCACCTCGTGGGTCACGTGCGCGGCCATTCGCCCAATTGCGGCGAGTCGTTCGGTCTGAATCAGCCGCGACTTGGTGGCGATTGCGTCGGAGACGTCGTCGGCGACGACGAGCACCCCTCGGGCGCCGCCCTCCCCGGCTTCATCGCCGAATGGGGTCACGAGGACATCGACCAAGCGCTCGGTGAACCCAGCAATCCGCTCGCCTTCGAGCACTTGGGCGTCTCCTCCTTCGGCGACGCCCGCGATGACGGCGCCAAGCGCGGGAAAGCGTCGAAGGAGAGACGTGTCGTCGACCGACGCGCCCACATCACGTGCGCTGACGCCGAGAATCTCTTCGGCCGCAGGATTGGTCGTCTGGATGACTCGCTTTCGGTCGATTACCACAATCGCCGCACGCAATGCTTCGACGATCTGAACCTGCATTCGTTGCAATCGTTGCTCGGCAAGCGCTGCCTCGCGCAGGCTCTGATCGCGCGCGGCCAACGCCTGCACCATGCGTTCGAACTCCGCGACGAGTTGGCCGAGCTCATCGTCGCGCCTGACGTCGACGGCGCTCGAGAGGTCGCCACGGGAGACCGCCGCCACGCGCTGATGCAGCAACGGGATCGGACTAAGCAGGCGCTGAGACAAGAATGTCACTGCAATACCGACCACCAATGCCAGTAGACCAAGGAGCCCCAATAGAAAAGTGGCGCGTTGCGATTGCGCGGCGGCGAGTCCGCTGGTTCGCGAGATGCGCTGTTGGACGCTTTGCGAGGCCCGATCGTAGTTGCGCTCGATCCGCTGCTCGGTGCTGCGGAGCTTGGTCAGCAGCTCCTCGACGAGTTCCTCGTCGTCCGGACCCGTGTTGAAGAGCTGTTCGTACTGCGTATCGATAGCTTTATAGGCTTTGGCGATCGCATCGAGCTCTCGGCGCACAGAGCGCAAGGGTGCCGACTGCCCGCGCTCTGCTGCGAGCGCCTCGGCCTTGTCCACGCCCTCATAGGCGCGCTGGAGCGTCGTCGGGCGAATGCGCAGCGCGGCGCGGAGCCAGGACTTGGTCGGCGTGCTTCGCTCAGCCTGCAGCGCGCGCTCCACGAGATTGGCGTACACACTCTGCGTGGCCTTCGCCTGACTCAAGGTCAGGGCCAGAGGTAGATAGCCCTCCTCGAGCAGCCCCA